>NZ_JBDIVO010000075.1:0-17339 GCF_039794385.1 Methylocaldum sp.
CCGCCCCGCTACCTCGTCGTGCATCCTTGTCTTCTTCATTCTTGCCCCTGGCCCAAGGGCCCCTGCGACAAAATGCCCCACTCCTAGGGTGCGTTGCAGTCTATCACTCATTCATGCCTTGTCAAGGCTATATCCGACGATTCCTACTGCCTTTCCGACTGGAGCTCTGAGGCCGCGATAAATCAGGGCAAAAGCACACACACAGAAAAGAGACTGGCACGCGTTCGCGCTCTTGCAGAAAGGCCAGGAATGGGCACTCCAAACGAGCCTGCCGCCCGGAATTCAGAGAACACGAAAGCTCAGTACCAAAAGAAATGGAAGAAGCCGCAAAGGAGTGAAAAAACACGTACCAATGGTTTTCCGAGACTATTCGATTGAACCGACGGACCGAGCATCAATCACTTCCGCGGCCTCGCGGGCGATTTCCAGCTCCTCGTCTGTCGGCACGATTAGGATTTTGGCTCGACTATGGGAGGCTTGCAGCTCCGACGTTTCGGACGCGTCCATTGCGTTTTTGCGTACATCGATCACGATTCCGAACGGCTCTAGACCCGAGCAGATTTTGTAGCGGATGGGAGCGGCATGCTCACCGATACCGCCCGTAAAGATCAACGCATCGATGTTACCCAGCACAGCCAGGTAGCCCCCGATGTATTTTTTGATCGCGTAACAGTACATTTCGACGGCCAACCGGGCGTCTTCGCCGCCGACCGCAGCACGCCGCAAAATTTCGCGCATATCATTCGCCCCGACGAGCGCCTTGAGCCCGGCGTTCCTGCTTAGAAGGCACTCCATGTCTCTCGCTGAATAATTGCGGGAGTTCATCAAATGGAGGACGATGCCGGGATCGATGTCGCCGCACCGCGTACCCATGATTAAGCCCGCCAAAGGCGTCATGCCCATCGATGTATCGACGCTACGGCCGTGCTTAATGGCTGTAGCGCTCGCCCCATTACCCAAGTGCAACGCGATGAAGTTGCACGACTCCGGCGGTCGCCCCAGATGGGCGGCGGCTCGTTTCGTGACGTACGCGAACGAGGTTCCGTGAAACCCGTACCGGCGTATTCGATCGTCCCGATAAAATTTTTTCGGCAGCGCGTAATGGTAGGCGTGAGGCGGCATGGATTGGTGAAAGGCCGTATCGAACACAGCGACCTGAGGCACGCCTGGCCAGAGTGCGCGGCAAACCTCAATGCCCAGCAAATTTGGCGGATTATGGAGAGGCGCGAGCGGAACAGCCGCTCGAATCGCCGCCATGACCGAATCGTCGACGACGACAGCGGAACGGAAAGTCTCCCCTCCGTGCACCACACGGTGGCCGATTGCAAAAAGCTCGTTCGGGTCCGGCAACTCGCCAGACTCGTCGAGCCTCCGCATCACTTCGGCAAAGGCTTGACGGTGGTCAGCGAATCCATGCCCCTCACCACCATCTTCAGGCGAAGAAGCGCGAGTCTCTCCAATTCGTTCGATAATGCCTGACAGCAGGACACGTTCGTCACTCAGATCAAACAACCGATACTTTACGGACGAACTACCCGAGTTGAGGACCAAAAGCTTCCTCTGCATGAGTTCTCAGTCAGCTTGAGGGAGTGCGTCTACGAAATCCTTTCCGGGCCGCGCCATCGTCGCTCGCTCATTATTGAGGCCATGTCCAATTGGCGAACTCCGGCTTGTCCACACCGTGCTCATACGCATAATTGCTGCACTCGATCTGCATGTCGCGAAGCTTTTCCTTGACATGGGCGCCCGCAACCAACAGCCCCGGCACGCGATTAATCACATCGATCGCCAGGCTGAAACGGTCGATTTCGTTCTCGATGGCCAATTCCAGCGGGGTATTGATATTTCCTTTCTCTTTATACCCTCGCACGTGCAGGTTCTTATGATTGGTTCTTCTGTAAGAGAGGCGATGGATCAGCCACGGATACCCGTGGAAATTGAAAATAATCGGCTTATCCAAGGTGAAGAGACTGTCGAAATCGCGGTCGTTAAGGCCGTGGGGGTGTTCGCTTGCAGGCTGCAGCTTGAACAAATCGACCACATTGATGAAACGGATCTTCAATGTCGGGAAGTGTTCGCGCAGGAGCATGACAGCCGCTAGCGCCTCTTTCGTTGGGATGTCGCCGCAACCCACCATGACGACATCCGGCTCCGAACCCTGGTCGTTGCTCGCCCAATCCCAGATTCCCAGGCCCTTGATGCAATGCTTTATCGCTGCTTCCATGTCCAAATACTGCAAATGCTTCTGTTTGTCCGAAACAATCACGTTGACGTTATAGGTACTTCGGAGGCAATGGTCCGCCACGCATAGGAGCGTATTGACGTCGGGGGGCAGATAAATACGGGTCACTTCGGGGCTCTTGTTGACCACGAGATCGAGAAACCCCGGATCCTGATGAGTGAAGCCGTTATGATCCTGTCGCCATACGGTAGAGGTGATCAAGAGGTTCAGGGAAGATACGGGAGCGCGCCAGGGGATGTCGTTGGCGATATCCAGCCATTTTGCGAACTGGTTGAACATCGAGTCGATCACGTGGACGAAGGCCTCATAGGTCGAGAAGAATCCGTGCCGCCCGGTAAGCAGATAGCCCTCGAGCCAGCCCTCCAGCGTGTGCTCCGACAACATTTCCATAACACGCCCCTCCGGCGATAATTCGCCGCCGTCGGCGTCCTCCGGCAAGTAGTCGGCCAGCCACATTTTTTTGCTGGCTTCGTACACATCATCCAGCTTGTTGGAAGTGGTCTCGTCCGGACCGAATACCCGGAAGTTACTAGGATTTAGCGCCAGAATGTCGCGCAAAAAGCGTCCGAGGGGCCGCGTATTTTCCGACTCCACGGAACCAGGTTTCGGCACCTCGACCGCATAATCGCGAAAATCGGGCATCCTTAAAGCTTTACGGAGCAAGCCACCATTGGCATGGGGATTGGCGCTCATGCGCCGATTCCCCCTGGGAGCCAGAGCCTTCAACTCGGGAACGAGGCGGCCGGTGGCATCGAACAGCTTCTCCGGCTCATAACTTCGCATCCATTCTTCGAGCATCTTGAGGTGCTCCGGATTCTGGGCGACTCCTGCGAGCGGCACTTGGTGCGAACGCCAGAAACCTTCTATTTTGTGGCCGTCGACCGTCTTGGGTCCTGTCCACCCCTTCGGGCTGCGCAGCACGATCATAGGCCACCGCGGGCGGCTCAGGCCACCGCCCTGGCGGGCTTCCTGCCGAATCCGACGAATTTCGAGCACGCAATGTTCTAAAGTAGCCGCCATCGCTTGATGCATGGTTTCCGGATCGCTGCCCTCGACAAAATAGGGCGTCCATCCATATCCCGCGAACAGCTGCTCCAGTTCCTCATGGGAAATGCGCGCCAGGACGGTCGGATTATTGATCTTATATCCATTGAGGTGGAGGATCGGCAGTACCGCACCGTCCCGAACCGGATTGAGGAATTTATTCGAATGCCAGGAGGCTGCGAGAGCTGCGGTTTCTGCCTCGCCATCGCCGACCATTACGGTAACCAAGAGATCGGGGTTATCGAACGCCGCACCGAAGGCATGGGAAATGCTGTAACCTAACTCTCCCCCTTCATGGATCGATCCCGGCATTTCCGGCGTGCAATGGCTGCCGATTCCGCCTGGAAACGAGAATTCCCTGAAGAACAGACGCATCCCCTCTTCGTCTTCATTTTTATTCGGATAGATTTCGGAGTACGTACCCTCGAGATAAACCGGCGCCAATACGCCTGGCGCTCCATGACCGGGGCCGGTGATGAAAATCGCATCAAGATCGTACTTATTGATTAGGCGATTGAGATGAACGTAGCTGAAACTCAAGCCGGGACTGGAGCCCCAATGACCGAGCAAGCGCTTTTTGATATGCCCCGGCTGCAAAGGCTCTTTCAGCAGAGGATTGTCCTTCAGATAAATCATGCCCACCGCAAGGTAGTTGCACGCCCGCCAGTAGGCATCGAGTTTTTGCAGCTCGTCGGCCTCGAGTGGGTGTTCCGCGATAAAAGACGCCATGGGCTTACCTCGCTGTTTGTTAGCTGATGAACTTAAGAAACAAGGCCGATTAAAACTCGGCCTTCATCATTGACTTTGCTTCGAAAACAACCAATTTTAGTTTGACAAGCTTAGATGAGCATAATTTGATTACTTTTATCCGAAAAACCATGCAAATGCCGACGCGAACATCTATGAATTCGCGAAAACTTCCCACAAACGGCAACTCTTAAACGAGAACGTCGTGACACGGGTTGGAACGCATGAGAAACCGCACAAGATTTTGGCGTCCATCCGGACTCGCCATAAAATGACGGCCTTCAAACATCGCCGGCGCATCAACTTTTGAACCCTCTCCGCAAGCTTGCCTCGCAAACCGTCATCTACGGCTTGAGCAGCATCATCGGCAGATTCCTCAACTATCTGCTGGTTCCGCTGTACACCTATACGTTTCCGGCGCAGGAATACGGCATCGTTTCGGAGTTTTATGCCTACGCCGGCTTTTTCGCCGTACTCCTGGTGTTCGGCCTGGAAACGGGCTTTTTCCGCTTCAGCAACCGGGAAGAACTCCGGTCGGACACCGTATACTCGACGGCGCTCGTCTTCTTGATATTGGCGAACCTGGCGTTTGTCTCCGGAATCGTCGTATTTCGCGAACCGCTTGCGGCGCTGCTCCGCTATTCGGAGCATCCGGAATATCTGGTGTGGTTCGGCGCGATTCTGGCGCTCGATTCCATCTCGGCACTGCCGTTCGCCAAACTGCGCTCCGAAAACCGGGCTTGGCGCTTTGCCGGCATCAAACTGATCGAAATCGTACTCGCCATAGGACTCAACCTGTTCTTCCTGGTTTATTGCAAAAAGGCCGAGGAGCTTTGGCCGAACTCGCTTGGAGCGCGTTTGTACGATCCGGCTATCGGTGTCGGCTATATCTTCCTGGCCAATCTTGCGGCCAGCGCGTTCAAGCTCCTGCTGCTCCTGCCGCAATTCAAAAGCTTGCGGCATGGGCTCGATTCGCGACTCCTGAAAAGCTTGCTGGCTTACTCTCTGCCGATGGTGGTGATCGGATTTGCGGGGATGGTCAACGAAATGCTCGACCGCGCCATCCTGAAATTTCTGCTGCCCTATGATCTTGCGACCAATCTGCGCATGCTGGGCATCTATGGCGCGTGCTACAAGCTGTCGATCCTGATGTCGCTCTTCATACAGGCCTTCCGGTATGCAGGCGAACCCTTCTTTTTTGCATACGCCGGACGGGCGGACGCGAAGCGCGCTTATGCCCTCGTGATGAATTATTTCGTGATCTTCTGCGTATTCATCTTCCTGGTGGTGACCCTGTACATCGACGTATTCAAGTACTTCGTCGGCGTGGAATACCGGGAAGGGCTTCACGTCGTGCCCGTTTTGCTCTTGGCCAATCTGTTCCTGGGCATCTACGTCAACCTGTCGATCTGGTACAAACTCACCGATCGAACCCTGATGGGGGCATGGGTATCCTTGATCGGCGCCGCGCTCACCATCGGCCTGAATATATGGTGGATTCCGATCATGGGCTACATGGGCTCGGCCTGGGCGACGCTGGCGTGTTATGCCACGATGACCGTCATTTCCTACGCTCTCGGTCAATACTATTACCCGGTGCGCTATCCGCTAGGAAAGATCGTGGGCTATCTCCTGCTCGGATTATTGCTGTACGGCGGACACAAAGATCTGGTGGAGTCGTGCGGCTTGACGTCCTGGACGGTCGGCACGGCATTCCTCGGGCTTTACCTCCTGATCGTCGCCCTGGTGGATATGCGCCCTATGCTCAGAAAACGGCAGCCGGCATAAGACTCGCTCTCGGCAGAACGTCGGCAGACTGAAAATCAGTAGCGGTCATACGGCCCCGCCGCATGCCGAAGATGCTGAGCCAGATAATCCGGTCGATGCATGGGACCAGCCAAAATCAGGCCAGCCAGAAATCCCCCCACGTGTGCCCAGAACGCCACGCCACCGCCAGCCTCTTGTAGGGCTGGGAGTCCACCTGCGATCTGGATGAAGAACCAATATCCCAGCATGGCAATGGCCGGCAAAGCCACGGTAGTCACATAGAATCCGAGGAAGATCAGCGTCACTATTCTGGCCCTCGGATAGAGCCGAGCATACGCCCCCATTACCCCTCCGATCGCGCCGGAAGCCCCCACCATGGGTATTGCCGCAGCGGGATCGGTAAAGATCTGAGCGCCGGCGGCGGCCAAGCCACATGCGAGATAAAAAATAACGAACCGTATCGGCCCCATCGAGTCTTCGACGTTGTCGCCGAACACCCAAAGGAACCAGAGATTTCCGATGATGTGAAACCACCCGCCGTGGAGGAACATATGGGTCACCAGGGTCAGGACGGACGTGTCCCCGGTCAGCTCGCAGCCCAGATTTTCTCCGAGGGGAATGACGGTTCCGGCCGGTACGCGATCGAACAGCTCACCCGGGATCAAGCCATAATTGCACAAGGACCACGCCAGCGGCTCGCCGTTACCCAAGCCTTGAACAAAAACCCAACTGGCGATATTCAGGCCGATTATCGCAATCGTCGCCACTGGCCTCCTGACAATCGGATTTTCGTCTCGTAATGGGAACATAGATTCCTCGCATGTCTTGTGAGTGGTGTTTGGGAAACCCAAGGCCGTCGCGACACTCGACTCCAGCGCCATGCTAATTGGAGTCCGGGAGAAAAAGAAGCCAAGATCAAGCGAACCTGTAAACGGCGCCACTAGCCGCTATCAATAAAGGTCGACCGGATCGACGTCTATAGACCAACGGACTCGCTTGGCTTCATCAAGTTCCGAAATCAACGGCAGCAGTGACTCGATAAGTCCGTGCAGCAGATTGCGCCTGGCGGATTGAAACAGCAGTTGATAACGCTGCCGTCCGGCTCGCCGCGCCATCGGTGCGGGAACCGGCCCCAACACCAACAATTCGGGCGACGGTCGCTCGTTCGCAAGATCGGCAACTCGCCCCAAGAAGCTTCGCGGCGCATCGATGTCGGTCGCCTCCGCCCGCCATAGCGCCTGATAGGTAAAGGGGGGCAACTGCGCCGCTCGGCGCTCGTCCGTACAGGCTTTTGCAAAACCGGAATAGCCGTCCCTGATCAACACATGAAGCAATGGGTGGCCAGGGTGCCGAGTCTGCAAAACGACGGTGCCCATTCGTTCTTCCCGCCCGGCGCGGCCCGCTACTTGAATAATCAATTGCGCAGTCCGTTCGCCGGAACGAAAGTCGGTGCTGTAGAGGCCGGAATCCACATCCGTGATTCCGACCAGCGTGACCCGCGGAAAATGATGGCCTTTCGCCAGCATCTGGGTGCCGATCAGGATATCCATCCGGCCTTCGTGAATGTCGTTCAAAAGCGTTTCCAATCGTCCTTTGCGCCGCGTGCTGTCGCGGTCAATGCGCACTATGCGGGCGCCTGGGAACAACTCTGCCAACGCGTTCTCCACGCGCTCGGTCCCGAGCCCCAAGGGGCGAAGGTCTTCACTGCCGCAGCCGTTACAAGAACGGGCCAAGGACTGTTCGAACCCGCAGTGATGGCAACGCAGACGCCCGTCACCGGCATGAACGACCAAGTTCGCGTCGCAACGTCGGCAACGGGCGACCCATCCGCAGGCGTGACAAATCAAAGTCGGCGCAAAACCGCGCCGATTGACGAACAACAGCGCCTGCTCGCCGCGGCTCAATGTGTCGGCAATATACGCGATCAGTGCCGGCGAAAGCCCTTCCCGCAAGCGATGCCCTCGAATATCGAGCAATCGGAAGCTGGGTTGGAGCGCCCCGCCTGCGCGATGAAGAAGCCGCAAATGCCGATACCGCTCCTGCGATACGTTGCAGAGACTTTCCAAAGACGGCGTGGCCGACCCCAACAGAATAGGAATGTTGAACAGCCGGGCTCGCATGACGGCCACGTCGCGCGCCGAGAAGCGGAAGCCATCCTGCTGCTTGAATGAAGTGTCGTGCTCCTCGTCCAGAATGATCATCCCCGGCGACTTCATCGGGGTGAAGACGGCGGAACGGGTACCGAGCAGAATACTCACCTCCCCTCGCTGCATTTGTAGCCAGGAACGGCAGCGCTCGGTTTCCGTGAGCCCGGAATGAAATATCGCGACCGGAACCGAGAAGCGGCTGCGAAAGCGGGCTTGCAACTGAGGCGTCAGATTGATTTCCGGCAGCAAGATCATGATCTGCTCGCCTCGCGCCAAAACCTCCTGCGTCAATTGCAGATACACTTCGGTTTTACCGCTGCCGGTCACGCCTTCCAGCAAGAAAGCGGCGTACGCGCCCATGGCCTCCCGAACGGCGGCTATTGCGCGCTGCTGGTCCTCGTTGAGATCGAAAGGAGGAGATTTGAGTGAATTGTGGGCAGGTACTTGCGCTTCCCGGCTCTGGCACCAGCACGCCAAACCTTTCCGAACCAGGCCGTCTACAGCACCGCGCCAGTCCCAATCCAGTTCGCTCAAAAGACTATGAGGAACGCCGTTCGGATGCTCGCGGAGCAATCCGATCAACGCCGCTTGGCGAGGGGCTCTCTTGCATGACTGCGCCGCGAAAGCATAGTCCTCCGTGACCAGGCGAAGAACCCTTTCTCCCGCGAGCTCGGCCGCACTGCCCTTGCGCAACAGGACGGCCAGAGCCGCTGCGACGACCTCACCGATAGGATGGTGATAATAACGGCTCGCCCAGTTGAGCAACCGGAGATCGTCGGAAGACAGCAAGGGATCGCTGTCGAGTATCGCTAACGCCTCCTTCAAACGTCCACGGTCCACCTCCGATTCTTCCGCAATGTCCATCAATACGCCAATTTTTCGGCGACGGCCGAAGGGAACTTCGACGCGGACGCCAAGCTTCAAACTCTGAATATCGGAGGCTGAAGGAGGAAGATAGTCGAACAGACGTCGCAAAGGCACCGAAACAGCGATCTTAAGAATTTTCGTCATGTTCAACGAACTGCCACAAATCCCGGGTAGAATCGGGAAAACCGCAACACGCTTAGCAGAAAAGCAAAATCTTGCTTATCCACAGTTTCTGTGGATAACTTTGTGGAATAGATGTCGGGATGTTGCCGAAAAATGCATGAAGACTAGACTTTCATTAAATTGTAAAGATTTTGACCAAAACTTATTTTTTATAATTTTATCAATGCCTTATTTGGTCACAAAAAAATCTAATCGCGGCAGCACTGATTCAAATTTTTCCTTGACAAACAAATTGAATACACTGTGCATAAGTCGACCGACGACAGCAACCGGAAATCAAGTGTTTAACCATTCTGCAATGAAAGACAACAATCGAACGATGGAGGATCTATGGAGATTTATCATCTACAGGTGTTACGTACCGATGCCTCTGGCATGCCGCTGGAATGGATAGGCTACCAAGAGGCGGCAAAGCTTTATCATCTAGGTGAAGTAGCCTATAGCTGCGGTACCCACCTGTATACGCTGCGGGGTGGCATTAATGCCAAGACGGGGCGCCGCAGTCTCATCGAAGTCAATTCGATCATCGCCACACACCACCACCATAACAACGGCTACGGCATCGATCCCAACTACGTTCCGCCCCTAAGCAATCCTGCCCTATTCCGCCGCGACAACAATCTTTGTCTTTACTGCGGCCACCGATTTCACCATAGCGACCTTTCCCGCGACCACATCACTCCGATCAGCGTCGGAGGCGCCGACACCTGGAACAATGTCGTAACCGCATGCAAGCGCTGCAACAACCATAAAGCCGGACGAACCCCGGAACAAGCCGGCATGCAACTCCTAGCCATTCCGTTCACCCCAACCCACGCGGAATATGTCTACCTACAAGGACGCCGGGTATTGAGCGATCAAATGGAATTCTTGAAAGCGCATTTTCCCCGCAAAAGCCCTTTGCATCAGCGGTTAAGCTAGCGCCTTCAGCTCCCTCAGATGGTCTGCAACATCCGACAAAGAGTACGCGCGCTTCCGGCTAGTGTTTGCCGATTTTGTCCGAACCGACCAGACTGATCGCTTCCCAAAGCATGGAAACCGCCGGCACCAGAATCTGCCCGCGTCTCGCCTGATAAACAGCCAATCCCACCAACAAAAGAAAAAAGGCCGACTGCAAATCCACTAGCCCGCCACTCGCGGTGGTAAGGCTGCGGTCAAATGCATTGAGACCCTTGGTTGCGTGCTGACCCAGCGTGCGGACGGGTGTGGCCGACAAGGGTTTAACGGAAAATAAAGCGGCTTGCTCCGCATACCTTGCAACATCGATTGCACTCGTTTCCGCGGCGTGAAGCAGCAAAACGCTACCGGTAAACGCATTGAGCTTGACGCTGGTAACGCCCGGACATTCGGCTAAACGTTCGGCGAGAGCGGCAAAAAAGGCCGAATCATTGCGCTTTTCGGGAATTCTCAGCCGTAATCGACCGGCTAGCTCGTGAACGACGAAGGCCGAGACCATCTTTAGCCTTTCATATCGCTTTCCGCAGCGGCTTGCTCGGCGGCTTCGAATCCTTCCGCTGCGGCCGCCTGCTCTGCCAGCTCCGCTCGAACCTCGGCCACCAGATCTTCGAAGGTTTCGCCGGCTTCAGCCGCCCATTCGCGGCCTTTTTCGAACAGCAGGATGCCGGTCTTCACGGCTGCTCGTGCAACTGGCCGCAGCGCCGGCGCAAGAACGACACCGGCCGCCACCATGCCAAGCCCGATCACAACGCCTTTGGCCACACCGTTTTCAAGAAAATCGCCGAAACCAGCCATCGCTACCTCCCTGGATTCCAGAAACCCCATTGATAAGAAAAAACCTCGGCCGCATAAAAAGCCAAGGGTATTATGCCAGCGGGCCAAGAACCACGAAAAGTTTAAATAAGGGAAAGCTAAACTGACGCGTACGAGAGCTTGTACTCGGGGGTCCGCAGCTTATCGTACTCCGCTCGAATGAGCCTCGGGCCGTACTTCCGCTCGAGACGGCGGATCGTAAAGTGGCTATGTGCCATAACTTGAAAGTGCTGAATGAACACGCTGTTGACCAAAGCGCCGCCGACCGCCCCCACAATCGGGACGATTTCCGCCGCGGCTTTTTCCGAGACCGTTATGCCGAAACGGCTCGAGATCATCATAATAAAATCCACCAACATCGGCGCGCCGGCCCGATTGCCTAGGCCGTTCCGAGCGATATAGCTGGAGGCTGCCGCAACGGGCCGCTCCAAAGCGAGACGCAACCCGTAGTACCCGGCATCAGCCGCATCATCTTCCTTAGTACGCCCACCCAAGGCGAACACTTCGAGACATGCCAGACGGGTCGCGATATCGTCGAGATCTTCGCCCTCGCTGCGGGCGATATCGGCAATCGAACGCAGCATGAGAACGGTCGTAAACGGCAGCTCCACCAGCAAGGCCGGACCGCCTAAAAAACCACCGACCGCGCCGCTCGCGATGCTGAGCAACTTGTAATACACGTCGCGGGATGGCGTCCCCGGCTTATTGTCCAAGCTCGTGACCGCCACGCCCAAAGCCTTCCAAATGGCATTCTCGGCGCAGCGATGCAGTCTTCGGTACCATGGCGTTGGCAAAAGCTTAAGCCCTTTCTCCAAGGGTGTGCCGACCGCATCGGCAAGCCTGACGGCGAAGGCGGGATATTCTAGATGCCGATATGCCCGCTTGAGACTCAAATAGTCTTGGTGCGACAAAGCCATGGGTCTGCCACTCATAATCAGATCGCTCGCTCGGCCCGAACCGCTGTTTGCAAAGAGCGTGAAAATAGCCGCACGAGATTACAGTTATATGACGGCAGCCGTCGAGGGCCATGTTATTACCGCTCCCGTGCCGCCTCATGGAACGCTTTTCAATAAGGCGAGAGCAAATCCCAAAACCATTCTGATCGTACATTGAGGTTGCCGCGGCCAGATCCGACCAACACTGTCAGATGATTTGAACTGCCACTCCCGATTCGAAGCTGCCATTCGTAGCGGTCGTCCATGCGCCTGATTTTCGGCTAAAGCGGAAGATCGCGGATTGATGATTGCGACTTTGCCTGAACGTCAGCTTTTGATATTGCCCACGTAGCGCTTAGTACCCAAAGCTGCTGGGCCTTATTATTAACCCGGCCTATAAATATAGGCCGGGTTAATCCGGGGCAGGGATGCCCCGGCGCGGCGACCAGCCGCTTGAGCCCAGGCCGGGCGTGTACCGGCCTGGGCGGCGGCCCGAAATACCAGGAGGGTATTTACAGGCCTGATTAATAAGGGCTCAAATGGCAGTTCTCCAGACATACAATCCCTACCCCCTTTTTTACTTGGACAAGGTGTCCTTCGAATATCGGTTTAGTCTCCTCCCGCCCCATAAGGGAGCCGATATTTGGATCGAAATGACGGACAGCCACTTTCATCCTCGGCATCCAAATATTTCAATGATTCGTCGGCCACACCCGCGATAACCTGTGATTCTGGCAAATCCGATTCTTTCATCAAATGCGTTATGGCGAAGAGGCGTTTCGCGTAGGAGGTGACTATGACGAAACACAATCGCAACGTGTATGGGGTAGTCCTACAGCCGTTGACAGTATTGCTTGTCTTTGTGGCATTAGCCTCATCTTCGAGAGCGGACGCTCCAAGACCAGCATTTACCGAACGCGGCATCGAAGGAAGGTGGGGATTTTCGGGGGAGTTCGGGATGATTGTGCCCCCCGCTGCCCCTCAAGCGGTGCCAACGGCCGCCCTTGGCACGGTGATCTTTGATGGCCACGGAGGCTGCGCGGTCACCACGACTGTCAATATCAACGGGACTATCCTCGGACCTCTCACGTCCAAGACGTGCACCCATTCGGTCAATCCCGATGGCACGGGTACCAGTGTCGCCGAGTTCTCGGGAACGGCCTTTGATGGGCCTTCGACAGTCGCGTTTGTGATCGTCGACCGCAATCGCGAGATCCGATTCATCAACACCACCCTCACGGTCGCCGGATTTACCGCCAAGCGGCAGTAGCTAGAGCCGCTCGATAATGGCATCGCATCTCCTGAATGACTCTTCACATCAACACTGTCATGACCGCAAGCTTTAGTTCCTGCACAAACAGCGATAACGGCAACCGCAGCGAAACCATGAAAGGAGGACAATATGGCACGAGTAGAAGGATTTGAGCCGGCGAATAGCGATCAGGTGCCGGTAGATGCTAATGGAAATCCCGTCGCCGTGGGCGTGTGGGGTGACTCCACCACCGGAGTAGGCGTGTTCGGTACGAGCGGCGCTCTCCCTCCTAACGTAGCGAACATCCCTACTAACATCGCCGGGGTGGAAGGCCACAGCATCCAAAATCCGGGAGTATTTGGCCGCAGCATCGAGGGCGAAGGTGTCGCGGGCGAAAGCTTGCAGAGCCTAGGTATGCTTGGCCGAAGTGCAACCGGCACTGGCGTATTGGGCGTTACATTTGTTCCAACTCCCGACGCCTCCGGTGTCTTCGGCTCCAGCACTACCGGTGGTAACGGCGTGACCGGCTTCGTCGGCGAGGCCACCGGCGTGGTGGGAAGTAGCATCAGGGGTACCGGCGTCCGCGGGACTAGCGGCGATGGGGATGGCGTACTTGGTGAACGTTTCGGTGTACCTACCGGCGGCTTCGAAGCCGGCGTACGCGGACTCTGCGATGCCGGGTTCGGCGTCGTGGGCTCCAGCAACTCTCTAGTGGGTGTGTTCGGCTTAGCCGGCACAGAGCGAACAAGAGGCATTGGCGTAGCCGGAGCAGCAGTCAATACCGGCACCGGCGTATCTGGCGTAGCGGGAGAAGGCACGGGCGTGCGTGGCGATAGTGCCTCTGGCTCCGGTGTGAGTGGCAATAGCCGCGGTGGTTTCTTCAGCGCCGGTGTGAGTGGCGATAGCAGCGGTGGTTTCATCAGCGTTGGTGTGTGGGGTACAAGTTCTGCTCAAAGGGGCATTGGCGTGTACGGCAGAGGGGGTGAAGATGGATGGGCAGCATTTCTCGATGGAAAAGTCGAGGTTTTTGGTCCTTTAATCAAGTCCGGTGGTGGCTTCAGGATCGATCACCCCCTTGAGCCGGCGCACAAGTACCTTGCTCACTCATTTGTCGAGTCGGCCGAGATGAAGAATGTTTATGACGGGGTTGCGGCTCTTGACGGGAATGGGGAGTGTTTTGTGGAGCTTCCTGAATGGTTTGAAGCCCTCAATTGCGACTTCCGCTATCAGCTCACCTCTATTGGCGAGCCTGCCCCTAACCTTCATGTCGCTCGGGAGATTTCAAACAATCGCTTCAATATTGCGGGAGGTAAGTCGGGGATGAAAGTTTCTTGGCAGGTAACAGGCATTCGCAAGGATTCTTGGGCGCAAGCACATCCATTAATAGTAGAGGAAGAAAAGCCTGCGGATGAGCAGGGTTATTATCGGCACCCAGAGTCGTACAATCAGCCCCCGGAAAATAGCACTTTTTGGAAGGGGAACTCTGAATTAATGCTCCAGCTTGCGGCGCAACAGGAAGGCTTATTCAGCAAAGAGATTGACCAGCTACGAGCCAAACAGATGGCATCTCCAGAAGAGCCATCGAAGATCGACCGCGCCCGCCTTGAGGAGGAGTGGCGACGGGTGGAGGAGTTAGTGCAGCGAATGGGCCAACCGACCCTGAGTAAGGATAGCGAGTAAACGAGGGCCTCGGAAAGCCACCACAGGCAGGACACAAAGTCCGCGCACGAAACGGACGGTCACGTCTACATCGGTTTCACTTTCGATGTAGGGTGCGTTGCGTGCACCCTGCATCGTCGAACCGTATGCAGCGCACAGTATCTCCTTCATCATTTTCTAGCTTTTAGCTCCCCTGAGTACATTCCGCAAATATTTGCGGAATCTCGACTGATTGGCTTGATTGGCGGGGTTGTCCTGCAGGTTGCCTATGCCGCAAGACTTCCCTGAATGTACTTAGAGCGTTTTCATCTCGCTCGTACGGCAAAACAGGCTTGGCGGACGTCGTTGGCGCCTTCGGCTCGGGTGAATGGATTCAAGCATTCGTAGGTCGGCAATCCTTTCCCAATCGCAAACGGTCGCTTTAGTCGCGACCCTTCCGACGAAGACGCTCGGCGGGACGTGTCGTCGGGAAAGGATTCCCGACCTACTCGCTGAGTACATTCCGCAAATATTTGCGGAATGTACTTAGCCCTGCCTGTCAGCGCCCAAGCCTAACTGTGCGTATATCGACTCCTCCCCGAGCGCAAGAAACCGATCGATAGGGATGGCGACAAGGAAGCGCATGCAGTCGTATATCCGGCATCTTGAAGTGGGCTCTTGGTGGCCCGTGCCGACATGGAATCTGCGCACGGAGCGCCAATCGCTACAAGCGGCACGCGAGCTGCCGGCAAAGTTATCGGCGTCAATCCGTGTGGGTACAACCCTCTTAGCCATGATGGGCGATCGGTCTCAAAGCAAGCGAGTGAATAGGACATCAAAACTCTGCGAACATCATTGTCACGAAGCCACGGCATAGGCGCTGCGCGCCAGCTTGCGCCGTGGTCGGCACGGCGGCCGCTATAGGGATGGCAGCCCGCAGCGCGGCGTAACAGTTCCGCATCAACTTCGAAATCTTTTGATCACACTCCATGGTTATCCTTGAACGTGTTTATCGGACTATCGAAGTCTCCAATAGCGATCATCCAAGGCCCCGGTACCGGAATGCCGCTTTTCTCTCGGCCTTGACCATTGGCCGATAGAGACACGTGACGAAATGTAGTTCACGGAAACATCAAGAAATGCGCATAGGATCGCCCCGGTACACGTATAACCTGGCTTGGGGATTAATTCCGATACCCCGCAGCGGGACTTGACGGGTATTCGGTCGCAAGGGAAAGTGCGCCGATAAACTCGAACGAGCCGGCCTTGGTCGCGCTGGACTCCGAGTCATGCCCCAAATTGAACAAATGCAGAAAGCGAATATGGAAAAAGCCATCGAAAAGAAAAGACGCCCGACGAAATCTCGAAAGAGAAATCACCGCCAGGGCGAAACGGCCGGCACCCACCTGACGGCCAGCGTACCCCGCGCCTATTCGAACGAAACCGCGGCGGCCGTTCAAACTCGCTTAAGAGAACACCGCTTCGATCACGCTGAATTGATCTGTATCACCGATCCGGAAGATCGGCTGCTCGGGTGTGTCGTTCTGGAGGATTTGATCGCCTTGCCCGCGGAGACGCCTATGGGAGACGTTCTTAAGGCACTGCCCATGGTCCGCGTAGACGAAGATCAAGAGAAACTGGCGTCCTTGGCGCTGCACCATCGGCTGACCGCGGTTCCCGTCGTCGACCATGGGGGACATTTCCTCGGCGTGGTACCGCCCCTGGCGCTGATGCACATCTTGCGACATGAGCACGTGGAAGATCTGCACCGCCTCGCCGGGATCAAACGCGAGACGCATCAGGCGCGGGAAGCTATGGAATCGGCCCCGCTGCGGCGAGCGCGGGACCGGTTGCCGTGGTTGATGCTCGGACTGGTGGGCAGTGCCTTGGCGACCCAGGTCGTTGCGCAATTCGAGGCACAATTGCAGGACCGGATCGCTATCGCCTTTTTCATTCCGGGTTTAGTTTATATCGCCGATGCCATCGGCACTCAGACCGAGGCCATTGCCGTACGCGGGCTATCGCTCTCTCATGCGAACCTCCGCTCGCTGCTCGGCGGGGAAATGCGGACCGGCCTACTGATCGGCCTTACCTTGGCTGCCGTCACTCTCCCTATAATCTGGCTGATCTTCGGGGACTTTTATCTGGCGCTGGCGGTTGCCGTGGCGTTGTTTTCGGCCGGCTGCGTGGCGACGACGATCGGGCTCTTTCTTCCGTGGCTGTTGGGGGAGTTGGGAACGGACCCCGCCTACGGCAGCGGCCCCCTCGCAACCATTCTGCAGGACGTCATGAGTCTTTTGATCTATTTCGCCGCGGTCAACCTCTTTTTATTTTAGAAAGCGGCAGGGAATGCAGTGACTTCGCTCAACCCGGCTTAAGCCGCCCTGCCCCCTCCGCCGGCGCGAAACCGATGATCTTGCTCAGGCTACGATCTATTTCCGTTACGACGCTGTTCATCTTTTGGCAATAACGCTTTAATGACCCTCCGGGATCGACAGCGTCAAGGATCGGTCTCAAGGCCATCAGCTGATCTTTTGGCAATCCGGAGCCACAATGTATGCATCCACACATCGGTCTAGATCATCTCACAGGCTACCGCTTTCAGATCATCGAGCTCAGTGCGGACACCAACACGGTACTGCTCCACTACGAAGAAACCGCCTGGCCGCAGGAGGTCGAACCCACCCGCCGGATGGCGTGGACCGAATTCGTCGATCATCTTATCCAGGGCCACTTTGAAATCCTGC
>NZ_JBDIVO010000076.1:0-16907 GCF_039794385.1 Methylocaldum sp.
GCCGTGGACATTGGCGTTCAGCGTGGTCAGCCCATGGAGCCAGCCGGTCGAGGCGAAACCGCTCCAACCGTAGGGCCAGGCGCCGAAGGTGTAGGATGTCGGAATCTGAGTCGGATTGTTTTGAAGATCGCCGGTGGAATCGAAGTTGCCGGGCGGCCATGCCAGCAGGGCAGCGTCCACGGCGTCCTCGACCGCCCGCGGGTCGGGCAGACGGGCGTTTCGGTCGTCGGTCTTGAGATAAATATGATCGCCGGGGGGCAGGCGCATCGGGTTGACGTCGGTCTGGCGAAAGAAGGCGGCCGAATTGGTGGCGAAAGCCAGTAACAAGCCGGGATTCACATCCGCATTCGGCGCGCCTTCGATGATGGCGCCGGTGGATGGATCGACCGTCGCGTGACACGCGGCGCAGGTCATGCCGACCCGGATCTGTCCCTGCTGCAGAAAAACCCGCATGCCGAGCGGAATGAGTCCGCCCGCCGGCACATCCAGGCCGGTATTGACCCACGTGCCCCGCCTGAAGGTCCGCCCTCCGATCGTTACGTCGCGGTCCAGCTGAACCTGGAGGTTGGTGGTCGGCTCTCCGCCCAGCGCCATCGTGGCCTTTGCCAGTTTCCACAGGTTGATTGGCCCGTCGATGACGCCGACGACATCCGTCAAGAAGACTTCGTTGCCGTAAGTCTCCTCGTAGAAGGCCCGACGCCCGAGCTCCAACAACTCACGGGTGATCTCCACGGCTCCATTCGCCGGCGCGAGGTAGCGTTTTCCGTCGGCCGTCTGCAGGAGTCTGGCCGCCTCGGCTTTGCCGACGGTTCGGCCCAATACGTCGTAGGAGCCGATTTCCTGCGGAGTCGCGCTGGCTTTCGGGGTTAGCGTTTGGCTCGTCTCCGGTGTACCGGGAATGGCCAGATCCGCGAAAAAGAAGACATAGACCAGGCCATCGCTGATGAAGAGCGCGGAAAGCAGCATAACGAGCCAAACTTCTGGTCGTAATCGCATAGAAACCATCCTTGGCTGGGTCTGCCTGATTTAGATTTTAGATTCGAGGCCGCAGCATCTACTCCGTATCGCGGAGAACGCCGTGAATTTACTTATACCATCAAAAGTCCCATCTTACGCCGCCTTCCAGGGTATGGTTGGTGGCGCCGCTGATGATCAGGCTGGTGTAGTTCACGAATGCCGAAACCGAGTTGGGCATCACAAACTGTGCGCCAAAGCCCACGTTGGCCCAATTGCGTATGGGATCGGGCGTCACGAATGACGTCGCGAACCCGCCGCGCCCGAGGGTGTTCGTGATAGCTTGACTGCTGTTGCGGTATTCGTGGACCCACTCTCCGAAAACGCGGGGCAGAACCACGCCATACGGGGTGCTCCAGACGTAGTTGAGCTCGGTTCCCACGGTGGTGGTTACCGAATCCCGATATTGCTTCCCCATGGTGATTCCGACGCCGCTGTCGCTTCGTTCGCGGAACCGGTTGATTTCGGTCGAAATCCCCGCCGCCTGGACGTACGGGATGACGCTCAAGCCGCCCCAATTGAAGTTATATCCCGCCCCCAATGCGGCGCTGTACTCGTCGCCGGTGTAGTTCGCCTCGTAGTTCACGCCGAACGACCGGCGTTCCGACCGGTTGTCGTGAAGGGCATAGCCGATGGTCAAGTCGACATAGGCGTTCTCGAAGGGGACGAAGGTCAGGAATGGCGTAAACCGGAAGCTATCGGCCCTAAAAGTGCCTAGCCCCTGAACCAAGTCCGAACTGGTGCTGACATAGTTGAACAGCAGGCCCGTCCGTAGCCAATCGGTCACCTGGTAATCGGGACCGACGGTTACCGTGCGTCGATTGATGGCATAGCCGGGCAAGGATTGGCGCGTGTTGACGTCGCCGAAGCTTCCGCCGGCGGAAAAGAACAGTCCGAGGTTGCCCAGCATCAGATACTGGTCGCCGCTCGCCCCGCCGTTCGTGCCCTGAATCTCTTCATCGGCTTTTTGTTGCGCCATACGCATTCCGCGCATCAGGTTGAGGCTGCGGGCCATTTCGGACGTCGGACGGTTGAACTGGAAATCCACGAAATTCAGCTGATTGATCTGCTGCGCGGCGGGCAGGGCGCCTTGCGCCGCGCCGAACAGACAGTGATAAATCGCCAGGGCCGAATCGTAGCTGCCGCCCAGTCCGGTGCTGCCGCAGAACAGCGAATCCACCGCGCCGTTGTAGCTCACGCTGTTCCCGGTGATCTGCGAACGTATGGCATCAAACGAGGAAAACCGGTACAGCGCGCCATTGCTCGGGACGTTTCCCAAATTTGCCGCGAGGGCATCGTAGGTGTTGATGTAGTCGCTCATCGATTGAGCGCTGTCGAAGGAAACGATGGAGCCATCCGGACGGATGAACTGCATGGGCGACAGGCCCACTTCCGGGGCGATTCCCGCGCTCTCGGCGAACGACTGGAACGCCTCGACGTCTACCGACCACATGTGCAACTGGTTCAGGCCGGCGGGAGAGAAGACGTCCGCCGTGCCTTCCACCGGCCGCATAACGGGCACATAGCTGGCGAAATCGTAACCGAACTGTTCCTCGGGCGTTGCCGGCACGAACGAAGTCGTCTCTAAGGTCTCCGCTTGCGAGACATTGCCGGCGACCAAGGTGAGCGCGGAGCACATCAGCGCGATCCGGCCGCCGGGAAATCTCGATATGGACAGAATCCGGCCGCTATAGCCGGGGCGGCAAAAGTCATTAAGAACCCGTAACGGCGGACGGATTGGGACGTTGGCAATGCTCACGAGCTTGTGCTCCTCTTATTGGTTTAATTGTTCGATAAGCCCTCCATGAACGGATGAGATTCCTATGCGCCCGTGGCCGGTGTTGAGCGAACCATGAGCCCCCCATTTGGATCTTGAGTCAGCCGCAAATTTAAGCACAAAACTTCGTTTCGGGTCTGCCGACGATTTCGGCCGATCTCGGGGAGTTTTCGTGAAGTGTCCGGGTCGATATCGGGAAGGGGCGATTCTTTAGGTTGTTGTCCATGGACGATGATGTGACGGATGATTTTGCGACCCGTCAGGGGTTCTATCCGAATCTGGACACGTGGTTATTCGAACCGATCGATCGGTTCCGCCGCGATCTCGGCCTGTGGTTCGATCTGACCGGCTTCGGGCGGGAGGAGACGCCGTTCCGGACAGTGATGTCCGCGCCCGGTCTCACGCTCAGACGCTATGGTCCCGAACCCGAGCCCGAGCCCGAGGCCGGGCCGGTCCTGCTGATCGTTCCGGCACCGATCAAGCGCGCCTACATTTGGGACCTGGTGCCCTGGGCCAGCGTGGTCCGGCGCGGACTGGAGAGCGGCCTGTCGGTTTATCTGGTGTGCTGGGAGCGTCCCGGCCGTATCGGCCAATCCTTCGGTCTGGCCGACTATGCCGACCGTCTGATTCTCGACAGTGTCAGGGCCATCGGAAAAGAACGAGGAAACGGGCCGGTTTTCCTGGCCGGGCATTCGTTGGGGGGAACCTTGGCCACTTTTTTTGCGGCCTTGCATCCGGAGTGCGTCAAAGGATTGATTCTTTTGGGTGCTCCGCTGCATTTCGGGCGGGATGTGGGACTGATCGACCGCTGGATCGCCACGGCTCCGCCGGCGCAATACTTGACCGTGGTCGTAGCCCCTGTGGCCGGTTCGCTGCTTAGCGGGTGCTCGTTCCTCGCGGATCCTTTGACCTTCGGTTGGCGCCGCTTATTGAACGGGTTTCGAAGCCTCGGCGACCCGCAGGCTCAGCGAACCTATCTGGCCGTGGAGCGTTGGGCATGCGACGAAATGTCCATGGCACCGGCGCTTTTCGAGGAAATCGTCGAGTGGCTGTATCGCGAGGATCGCTTCATGCGGGGGAATCTTTCGATCAACGGCCATAAAGTCGCCCCGCGGCTCGTCGAGGCTCCGGTTCTCAGCGCCGTGGACCCGAACTGCCGTATTGTCCCGCCTCAAGCGGTGTTGCCTTTCCATCGCGCGGTGCGGAGCCGGGATACCACGGTGCTTTGGTATGGCGGGGATGTCGGCGTCTCGCTCCAGCACGTCGGCATGCTGGTAGGGCAGGAGGCCCACCGCAGCCTGTGGCCGAAAGTCATGAGTTGGGTTCATGCCCGCGCGCGCTGATCCCGCTCGGAAGCGAAGCGAACCGAATGTCGTTGCCTGGTTATCCCTTTACGAACAATTACCTACGGAGTCGGGCGTATATCGGAAAGCGTCAGAGTCGGGTTTAATAAACTTCACTTCCATGCAGACGGTGCATGTGAGCCCGAAACAAGAAGGTTTCGGTTGGGACTGTGGGATGCTGCGAAGGGACAGCGGAACTCGCCGGGAAAAGCATCCCAATAGTCGACGGACAAGGCTATAACTGGATCGCCAAGGCACGGCTTCTGCGTTCACGGGACGGTGATCGCAACGGACAAGGATGTCCGGATCCAGTTTCCTCTTCTCATGTCGGTTTCCGCCAAGACCGCGGATTGCAGGAATCAGGGCGAAAATCCGGGGAACACCCTACCGCGAGCCTTTGCCCGAGCTTTGATTCGATACTGCGCCGATGGTTCAGCCTCTCAACCGCATTCATCCGGTTTCGGGGCGATTCCCCTGGATATCAGCAACTCCCGAACGGCGAGCGTGACGGGATAGACTTCCTGGTTTCGATCTCTCCCCAGTTCGTCATAAGCCCGCTGTTCCGCTTCCACCGCCATGCGGTCCTCGGCGAACACCGCTTCCGCAAAATGGCGGAGGAGCGGCCATAGCACATGAATCAAGCCGGGAATCCGGGGTTTCCGGATCATCAGAATGCCGAAGCTTTGATTGGTTTTTTGGTCCGGGTCTTTCGGCACGTAGACGCACCACAAACCGACGCTCGGAAATTCGGAGTCGCGCCCCGCGATCGTTAGGGTTTGGTAGGGATACTCGGTCCGGATGGTCATGACGTCGTATTCCTTTTCCGCGTGGTCGCCGCCGAACGAGAGAAGATCGGACCCTGAATGCCGGCGCCCGCCCAGATGATGGAAGTGATACCTCGCTTCGACCCATCCGTCGCCCCTGGCTGTACCGAGCAGCTCCGGTCTGATCTTGCCCATCAACCGCCGATGCAGGAATTGATGATTCATATCCATCAGGTTCTCGTGCATGAACGAATAATGACAATCGACCTGCCGGGAAAAGCACATGGGCTTGTAATCGGGGGAATCGCGAAGCGCAATCTCGGGCAGCGGAACCTGGTCCGCCAAATCCGGATGGCCCGGAAACACGAAGATCGCTCCATAGGCCTCTCGGCAGGGATAGGAGCGAACGCCGGGCGGCGGTACGGTATCGGGTCCGGCGTAAGGAATCGCCGAGATCCGCCCGTGTTGGTCATATCGCCAGGCGTGGTATCCGCATTGAAGATGGTCGCCGCAGACAACCCCCAGGCTAAGCGGAAACTGGCGATGGGCGCAGCGGTCTTCCAAGGCGAATATCTTGCCCGATTGGGTCCGGGCGATGGCGATAGGCCGGCCGGCGAATACGGCTCCGAGAACCTTGGCTTTTCCGACTTGATGCGCCCAGGCGAGCGGATACCAATAGTCGGGATTGATTCTCACCTTGCGCAGATCCGGTATGGTTTGGGAATTTCTGAGCTGGCTCATCGTGCACCGTGATTCCTTTCAGGATGAACTGGAGCGATCGCTGGCTGTAAAAAGCCACAACTTTAGGACTGTTTTACGGCCGCTTCGTTCGGGCATTCGGCGGGGCCACTTTCCATGACGGCACGAAACGTTCGAGACGAGCGTAACAGAGTCGGGACATGCCGGCGCCGAGATGTCGACGGTCGCTACCGGCACGATTTTCCGAGGTTTCTCGAATCACGGCAACGGGAACGTACCCGCGGCCTGGTTTTTCTAAGGATTACCGGGCAGTTTGCCCGATGAGGGACGGAGCCGTGGCGATAGACACCTTGCAGCAATTGATCCGGGCGCTCGAAGGGCAGGGCGGCAAGCCGGCGATTGTGGCGTTTCTGAAAAAACGCACCGAAACCTGGTCTTACGGGAAGCTCGCCCGCTCCGTGCAGCGCTTGGGGGCCGGGCTAGTCGAATCGGGATTGCGGCCGGGCGATGCCGTGGGCCTTTTTGCGCCCAATAGTCCGGAATGGGTGGTGGCCTGTCTCGGCTCGATCGCGGCGGGGATCGTGCCGGTTCTGATCGATGCCCAGATGGGCGACGAGGACCTCCGGCACGTGCTGGCCGACAGCGGGGTCGGCTGGTTGTTCACCACGCGCCGTCAGCTCCAGCGCCTCGATCGCTTAGGTCTCAAACGCGATCTCCGTCCGATCCTGCTGGATGCGGAACGGGGTGACGAGTTCGATTGGCGGCGCCATTGCTCCGATGCGGAAAAGCCGGGTACTCCGGCCGCACCGGAGGACATCGCCGTGCTTTTCTACACCTCCGGGACGACCGGTCCACCGAAAGGGGTGCCGCTCAGCCATCGGAACCTCGCAAGCAATCTCCAGGCCATACTCGATCTTCACGTGGTCGGAGAACAGGAACGCTTTCTGCTGCCGCTGCCTCTGCATCACGTCTATCCCTTCACCATAGGCTTGCTGACGCCGCTTGCCGCAGGAGTTCCCTTCATCTTTCCGCTGTCGCTGACCGGGCCCGAACTGTTGCGGGCGCTCAGGGAAGGGAAGGCCACATTCCTGGTCGGGGTTCCGCGCATGTACGAGGCGCTGTTCGGAGCGATCGAAACCCAAGTCCGGCAGCACGGAATTTTGGCGGACAAGCTGTTTCATCTCGGCCTGGATCTCGCGAGCGCGCTGCGCCGGCATTCGGACCTTACCATCGGCCGCGGGTTATTCCTTTCGCTGCACCGTCAGTTCGCCCCGGATCTGCGCATGATGCTGTGCGGCGGCGCGATGCTCGCGCCGGACCTGGCGTTCAAGCTGGTCGGCCTGGGTTTTGACATGGCAACGGGTTACGGCCTGACCGAAACCTCGCCGGTGCTGACGTTCAACGTGCCCGGCCGGAGCCGTCTCGATACCGCCGGGACGCCGCTGCCCGGCGTCGAAATCCGCATCGCGGAACCCGAGCCTCCGGCCGAACACGGCGAGGTGCTGGCCAGAGGCACCAACGTCTTCTCGGGCTACCGAAATCTGCCCGACAAGACACGGGAGGCGTTCACCCCCGACGGTTTTTTCCGTACCGGCGATCTCGGCTATTTGGACGGCGGATACCTGCGCCTCGTCGGGCGCGCCTCGGAAATGATCGTGCTGCCCGGCGGCGAAAACATCCGCCCCGAGTACGTCGAGGAGATTCTGGGCCAGGGCCCGCACATCAAGGAAGTCGCCGTGCTGGAGAAAAAGGGCCGGCTGGTGGCCCTGATCGTGCCGGCACCGGCCGCGACCCGCGAGGGCGGGGACCTCGAAGCGCTGATCCGCAAGGACGTCGAGGCGCAGTCCGGTCGATTGCCCTCGCACAATCGAATCGGCGATTACGTCATCACGCCGGACCCGCTGCCCCGGACGCACCTCGGCAAGCTTAGGCGGCATGAGCTCGACGAAATTTACGAGAAGGCCAAACAGAAGGGAAAGGCGGCGGCCGGGGAAACGGGTCCCTTGCCCTTCGAACGGATGGCGCCCGAAGACCAGCAATTGCTGGAGGCACCGAACGCCCGCCAAATCTGGCAATGGCTGGCCGAGCGCTTTCCCGACGTGCGGCTGATGCCGGATACGAATCTCCAGCTCGATCTGGGCGTGGATTCGCTCGAATGGCTGACGCTGACCCTCGAAATGGGCGCGGCCACCGGGGTCGATCTCGACGAGGAAACCATCAGCCGCGTGCAAACCGTCCGCGATCTGTTGCGGGAAGGCGCCGAAGCGGGCGGCGGCCTGGCGGGCGAAGTCAAGGACCCGTTGGCCCGGCTGTCTCAGCCGGAAGCCTTGGTGGGCGCGGACCAACGCGCCTGGGTCGAGCCGCCGGGAACCTGGTCGAGCGCTCTGGGCGTTCTTTTGTTCGGCTTCGACCGCTGGCTGATGGAACGGGCGTTCGACGTCAAGGCCGAAGGACAGGAGCACCTGCCGAAGAATGGGCCGTTCATTCTGGCGCCGAACCATGTCAGCTATCTCGACCCCATGGCCATTGCCGCGGTCCTGCCCCGTGAACAACTCCCGAGAACCTGTTGGGCGGGTTATACCGGGGTCATGTTTCGGAACGCGTTGATGCGGCAGGCCAGCCGTTCGACCGGCACGCTGCCTGTCGATCCCCGGCGGGGTCCTTTAGCCAGTCTCGCCCTGGCCGTATTGGCGCTCAAGCGGGGCAACAATCTGGTGTGGTTCGCCGAGAGCGGCCGTTCCGAAAGCGGAAAGCTCCGGCCGTTCGAGACCGGGATCGGTCTGCTGCTCCGGGCGGCGCGCGTGCCGGCCGTCCCGGTCTGGATCGGCGGAAGTTACATGGCGCTGCCGGTGGGGAGCTGGGTGCCACGTTTCCGGCCGATCGAGGTGCGCTTCGGTCCGCCGGCGACGGCGGACGAACTGGAGCGGGAGGGCCGGGGCGAGCGTCCGGAGCAGCGCATCGCCGCAGCGCTGCATGACCGCGTCGCGCGGCTGGATTCGGACGCAAGCGCCGGTTGAACGGGACGATGTGTCGTGGCTCGGGATAGGGGAGTCGCGAATGATGCGCTTCACTTCGTTCAGCACATCCTATGAGCTAGGCACTGATGGAAGCGCCGGTTGAATGGGCCGGGATGTTGCGGCTCGGGATAGGAGATCGTAGTTCGGCAATCCCTTGCCGACGAAGCCGATTATCCACCGGCTGACGTCGACAAAGGATTCCCGACCTACTCGGCTCGGCATAGGGCAGTGGAGAAAGGCTTATGGCCAAGGTCATGAACGTGGAGAAGCAGATCTGGGATGTCGAGGGATTCGCGGTGCGTATTCTCCACCTGGACGGGCGGGACGTGCGCGGCGACCGCATGGGCCTGCCGCCGTATCCCTTCGAATCGCCGGCGAAGAACGACCTGAGCGTGGAGAAATGGAAGGCGACGCGTTTCCGCCAGACCTATCCGGGCTTTCAGGTGGAAGTTGTCGATTCGGACGGCGCGGCGGTACACGGCAATACCCGGCTCGGAACCGTCCGCGATACGTATTTGGACGAGGAATGGCCGGCCGTCTCGCCATCGGAAGAACAGGCTCACGCCGATTAGGAGGCAATCATGTTTCTGGAAACGATCAAGTCGGAAGGGCTTTCCCATTTGTCCTATATGCTGGGCGACGAGAGCGCCGGCGTTTGCGCCGTCGTCGACCCGCGCCGGGACATTCAAATCTATTTGGAAATCGCCAAGGACCGCGACGTTCGCATCAGCCATATCCTGGAAACCCATGTCCACGAAGATTTCGTATCGGGCAGCCGGGAGCTCGCGGCGCAGACCGGCGCGACGATTTACGCAGGCGAATCGAACGAACGCACCTTTGACCACGAAGCCGTCAAGGACGGCGACACGATACGGATAGGAAATCTCTCATTGCAGGCGCTTCACACGCCGGGGCATACGCCCGAACATGTGTGTTACCGAGTAAGCGGCGGCAAGGGCGCCGAGGCGCCCTGGGGAGTCTTTACCGGCGATACGCTGTTCTGCGGGGATATCGGCCGTACCGATCTGCTCGGGAAGGAAGAGGCCGACGGAATGACCCGCCGACTCTATCACTCGCTCTTCGACAAGCTCCTCCCGCTGGGCGACGAGTTGACGATCCATCCGGCGCACGGCAAGGGTTCGCCGTGCGGCGGCAATATCGGCGACCGGCTGATCAGCACGCTGGGTTACGAGCGGCGGCATAATCCCAAGCTTCTAGCCGATAACGAGGACGAGTTCGTGAAGAACCAGCTCGGCTCGCTGCAACCTGCGCCGTTCTATTACGCTCATCTCAAGGACGTGAATACCCACGGGCCTCGGGTGCTGGCCTGCGTGCCGCCGATTCCGATGCTCGAGCCGCACGTGTTCCAAATCGAGATGGGCAAGCCCGACACGGTGGTCCTCGATACCCGCGAAATCGAAGCCTTCGGCGGGGGGCATATCCAGGGTGCATTGAACATCGCCTTGCGCGAGGAGTTTCCGACGTGGGCCGGCTGGACGCTTAGGCCTAACCAGCGGATTTTGTTGGTTCTGGCGGAAGAGGACGATCTCGAAACGGTTCAGCGTCACCTGCTGCGCATCGGATTCGAGAAAATCGATGGCTATCTGGGCAAAGGCATGCGCGGCTGGTTCGAAGCGGGCTTGCCTTTCGATGGTATGCCGGAAATGAGCGTACACCAGTTGAAAGGACGGATAGACAGCGGCAGGAGCGATATCCAGGTCCTGGATGTGCGAAGCCCTGCCGAGTGGAACCAGGGCCATATTCCGGGCGCTCTGCATCTCTATGCGCCTTTTTTGCCGGACCATCTCCACTCCTTCGATCGCACCAAACCGATCGTCACTTATTGCGGGAGCGGTTATCGGTCGAGCATCGCGGCGAGTCTGCTGAAACGCGGCGGATTCAAGGAGGTATACAACATTCCGGGAAGCATGAAGGCGTGGAAGGCGGCGGGTTATCGGCTGGAATGAGTATTCTTTTCGGAAACCGGCTAGGCGGCAACAGTTCCGGCGATAACCCGCGGCGGCAAAGGTCGTTGCATTGCTTATCTTTAGGACAGGAACAAATCCGTTATCTCGAGCTAGAGCGTTTTTCACCGCGGTTTAGGGGTGACGATTGAGAAAATTCGCAGGTCGGCAATCCTTTGCCGACACACGGGATCGGTGAGGGGCGTTCTCGGAAGGGTCGCGACAAAAAGCGACCGTTTGCGATTGGGAAAGGATTGCCGACCTACTGCACCTTGAAGGTTCTAATTCAAACCGCCATGCGATTCGATAACATCCGATTCTTGCGCTATGGATTTCCACATACTCACTCGTCGGGACGGGATAATCATCCCGTCCGCAACGTTTGTGAAGGTATATACCCGTATGCGTCAACGCCAATCGAATGGTGCTGGAGCAGTTTGGTTTTCACTTCGCCATAAGCCGAAAAGCGAACGGCGGAGATGATGCCGTCCCATTTAACGCTTCCGGGGTATGCTGGAGAATGAATTGATCCATTGCCATCAGGGCTTGCTGCCTGGCGGCAAGCCCTAAGCCATGGCAGGTTCCGCGGTAGATTTTGGCTGAGAGACTTCCTTGAGCACTTCCGCCGTCTGCTGGGTCGGGGCACGCCGGGCGATATCCGCCTGGGAAACCATTCCGCAGCAGCGCCCGCTTCGATCGGCTACCGGCACACGCCGGATTCGATGTTCTTCCATCACCTTGCAGCAGTCTTCCAGCGAAGTTTCGGGTGTAACCGTGACGCACGGGGTGGACATGCATTCCCGTGCGGTCATGTCCATTGGATTCTTGCCCTGAGCCAAGCTGCGGCAGACGATATCGCGATCGGTGACGACGCCGACCAGCCGCATCGATTCCTCGTTCTCGACGACCGGTATCTCGCCGCAGTCGTGCCGTACCATCAGTCGTGCGATAGCTTCCAAATGGGTGTCCGGGGTACAGCAGACCGGGTTGGGGGTCATGATTTCTCTTACTTCCATGGGGTTTCCCTCCGTTCTCGGATTTTCATCATGCTGACGATCAAGAACCGCCTGCTTGCGGTCCGTAACAGTGGGACAGGGCGAGCCGACGAAGGTTCGGCGCGCGTCGGCAGTTTGGGAACGATCGGCCCCTCACGAGTGAAAGGGTTTTGAGGCGCGTCTCCGGCGCCCGACGGCCTCTTCCAATTGCTCGGGCGAGGACGGTTCGGCGCCGTTCGAGCATTCGGCATTCATCGGTGGGTTGAACGGAGCAGACCTGGAACGGGAAGCGGAGCCGAAATGATAATGACGAGGGGGCGTGATCAGCGGATTTCTACCCTGCAATCTTTCGACGAGACCTAGGAGACGGTTAAGTCTGGCGCGGTTTCCCTGGGGATCGAGATAGATCATGTCGGCTGCATCCAATAAGCGTTGAATCAATTCCGGATGGTGGCACAGGCGATATTTTCTAGTCGCCATCGTTTCCCTCTGATTTCAAGATCTCATGTAAAAAACTGGCACCTAGTCTCTAGGTGCCGTCGATATTCGGAATTTCGGCTAGAAGGAGACCCACTCTGGTCGGAGGGGCTAGGAAAAGTTAAGGAAGCTCTGAACAAGTGGATTCCGTTCATGCCCTTCGACTTGGCTCAGGACAGGCCTGTCGAAGGACTTAATCAGAGCTTCCTTAACCTCTGCGGGGCTCCGACTTTCCGCCGAAGAACACTTGTGTGAGGAAGGTTCCCACGCCGGCATATTCGGGATAGCGACCGCGCCATGGGGGCTGCACCGGATGGTCAACCGTCACTGTCGATCTAGGCGTGAACCAACAGTAACACTTTCAATTTGAAATGAATTTGACATCAGTCACGAAATCTCCGTTTGACCGCCGCCATTAGAGGAGATCTACGTAAGAGCTCGCTCGTATTTTTTTCGGCCGAAGCTCGGCGCTTAAATAAATCGCACTCGAAAGGGCGGTAGGGAAGCGGCATTCGAGCACAGAAATAGGGATGTCGCGTCGCCCCCCAGGAAGGGATAGGCCGACATCCCGCTAATTCATGTTACCACTGGCAACTGACCCGGCTAGCGGAAAAGCGAAGGGTTAAGGTTTTTATATTTCGATGGCAAAAAAGGCCGGCGGCGCGATGGCGCAGATCGGCCTTTTTTATGCGTTGATCTTTGTCGGCCGGGATAACGGCCGGCTTCCAGGCCGAAGCGGTTTTTAGTACCGGCGTCCACCCCCGAAACCACCGCGACCACCGCCAAAGCCGCCGCCGGATCTTTCCTCTCGCGGACGCGCTTCGTTGACGGTCAGACTGCGCCCGTCGACATCTTTGCCGTTCAGGGCGGAAATGGCGGCCTGAGCCTCTTGGTCGTTGCTCATTTCAACGAATCCGAAGCCTTTGGAGCGGCCGGTGTCGCGGTCCATGATGACATTCGCGGAGTCCACCGCGCCGTGCGTGGCGAACATCTCTTCGAGATCGCGGCTGCTCACGGTGTAGCTCAGATTGCCGACGTACAATTTCTTGCTCATAAAAAACTCCTAAAAGGAAAAATAAAAAATCAAAAGGATGGCTGCCGATACGGTCGATCAGCCGTTAAACGACGCCTTTTGCCGCCGCTTCGCCCACGGGGACGCTCTTCGCTGATACGAAGACAGTTGCCGCGCTGGGCGTACCTTTTCAGGACACTGATCGCGGCGCGGGCCTCGCGGCCCTTGATTTCAACGAGGCCGAAACCGGGGCAGCGGCCGCCGGAAGTGAGCCTTGCCAGTTCCATAGCCCGCACTCGGCGGTGCTGGCCGAACAAACCGGTGAATTCGTTTTCGGTGAAGTCGGACGGCGAATCGCCGGCATAGATTCCCTGCATTAATCGGTCTCCTCTCGGTAGCGCTCAGCGAGGTATCAAAGTGCGCGGCGAGGCGGGTTTGCAGTGCGATGGCGCGTATTCGCGCGGGCATTTGGACGCGGCATGGGCTTCGGCGGCGTGCGCGGAACCGCCGGCTCTGTCGTCATGGTCGACAGGATTTCTTCCGGCACCGGGTGGGCGGGCAATCGCCGACCGAGCAGGCGCTCGATGTCCCGCAACTGCGGAGCCTCATCCCTGCATACGAGCGAAACCGCGGCGCCGTCCGCGCCCGCACGGCCGGTGCGGCCAATGCGGTGCACGTAATCCTCGGGAACGTGCGGGAGTTCGTAGTTGACCACATGGGGAAGCTGCTGAATGTCCAGGCCGCGGGCGGCGATGTCGGTGGCCACCAGAATCTGCACGCGGTCCGCCTTGAAATCGGCCAGAGCCTGGGTCCTCGCGGACTGGCTCTTGTTGCCGTGAATCACCGCGACGCGAAAGCCATCCCGGTCGAGCTGCTCCGCCAACTTGTTGGCGCCGTGCTTGGTTCGAGTGAAGACCAGGGTCTGACCCCAGCGCCCGCTGGTGAGAAGATGAGCGAGCAATACCTGCTTTCCCGTCTTCGGCACGTGATAGATCGACTGACTGACCATCTCGGCCGGCGCATTGCGCGGTGCCACCTCGATGCTCAGAGGCTGATGCAGGAGCCTCGCCGCAAGCGTGCGGATGTCATCGGAGAAAGTTGCGGAAAACAAGAGGTTCTGGCGGACTTTCGGCAGTAGTCCCAGGATACGCCTGATGTCATGGATGAACCCCATGTCGAGCATGCGGTCGGCCTCGTCCAGCACGAGATACTCGATTCCGGCGAGGTTTGCGTGTTGCTGAGCTATGAGGTCCAGCAGACGTCCGGGGGTAGCGATCAGAAGATCGGCGCCCCGGCGCAGAGCGGCCACCTGCGGCTGAAACCCTACGCCGCCGAAAATTACCGCCGTCCGGATGCCGGTGTATCGGCCATAGATGCGCACGCTTTCGCTGACCTGCGCGGCCAATTCGCGGGTAGGCACCAGAACCAGCGCTCTAGGGGAGCGGTCCGGTCGATGATGGGTTCCGCTGCTTTCCGTCAAACGCTGCAGCAAAGGCAGGGTGAAGGCGGCAGTCTTGCCGGTTCCGGTTTGGGCCGCGGCGAGCAAGTCCCGGCCGTCGAGTACGGCGGGGATCGCCTGGGCTTGAATGGGCGTGGGGGCCGCATAGCCTTGTTCGGCCACGGCGCGCAAAAGGGCCTTGGAAAGCCCCAGAGAAGTAAAAGCCATTATCTTTTTTTCCTGGCTCTGGCCTGCCGCGTGAAACGCACGGCACCGGTTGAGCGTGAGCGATTGGGTTGAGGTGACCACAGGGTCGTCCGAAACGGACGCACCGCGTGCGGTTTGCAGGAGGAGGCGGGATTAACAGGTGCCTCGCGGCATGGACTGAGTGGGAAATTCCGTATCCTCGTGGCGAAGACCGGTCTTCAGCCGCGACAAACTAGCGTCAGGATACGCGCATTCTTCGGAATAACCTAATTAAATTTATTTCGCCCGTCTTCTGGACATTTCTCCGCCGAAAGCGCACTGTTCCAAGACCAAGGACAATTCGTACAGGAATGCTAGGGATCATTCGGAATGCCTTGGGCAAGCCTCCTCGGGCAGGCTGATGGCGAACCAAACTTCAGAGGTCGAGATGCTATCCACGAGTTCAACACCCTGCGATTCTTCTCTCACGGCCAGCAACTTCCAACAAACCTGCGGGTTTTGCGGCTGCGTGTTCCGTGTGGAAATCACGTGGCGAATATCCTATTCGTATTCCTCCAAGGCCCTTCAGGACACACAAACTTATTCCTGCCCGGAGTGCCGGAGGGATTCCCAAATCAAAACGTCTACGGAGCCGCGTGTGAGCTTGATTTCACGACGCACCGATGGCCGCAAGGGTCCCTGTCCGCTTAAATAAGGAGCTCAGCGCAAGACCGATGTATCTTTCGGCGGGTATCGGCGCCGGTTCCAGAGTGAAAACCCCATGAAGTTCTACGACTTGAGCCGACGCATGTGCGAGTGGGAGCGTCTCGACGAATGGCGCGGAAAGATACGAGCCATCCTCGCGAAAAGCGAGACAGGGATGATTTCGCCGTTTCACTTGCTGTCCCTGCCCGGCATGAGCGCGGGCGAGCAGCGCGCGTGTGCCGATCTCTGGATGAAGACGCGCATCGAGGCGTCCGCTGCGGAGCGGGCCGATCTGGCGTTTACGTTCCGCTCGGCGGCGAGGCCGAAAATACGTTTGGGGTACCTGTCCTGCGATTTTCACGAGCATGCCACGTCGCTGCTGCTGGTGGAGTTGCTCGAATCCCACGACCGGGAGCGCTTCGAGGTATTCGCCTATTCATACGGCCCGGACGACGGCAAGGGCATGCGGGAGCGCCTCAAGAAAAGCTTCGACCGATTCGTCGACATCCAGACTTTGTCCACGTCCGAGGCCGCCCAGGCGATTCATCAGGACGAAGTGGACATTCTCATCGATCTCAAGGGCTATACCCAGGCTACCCGCACCGCCATTCTTACCTTCCGCCCGGCGCCCATCCAGGTGAATTACCTGGGGTATCCCGGAACCTTGGGCGGCGAATTCTGCGACTACATCATCACCGATCCGTTTCTGACGCCGCCCGGCAGCGCGGACGACTACAGCGAAGCCTTCGCGTACCTGCCCAACACCTATCAGCCTCACGGCCGCCAAAGCCCGATAGGGGTTCGGCCCACGCGCGCCGAGGCCGGATTGGCAGAACAGGGATTCGTGTTTTGCTGTTTCAACCAGGCTTACAAAATAACGCCGGACGTTTTCGACATCTGGTGCAGGCTGCTTGCCGACGTGCCCGGAAGCGTGCTCTGGCTGCTTAAGAGCACACTGGCGGAAGGCAATCTCAGAAATGAAGCCTATCAACGCGGGATCTCGCCGGATAGGCTCGTTTTTGCGGATGACAAGCCGCAGGTCGAACACCTGGGCCGCCTGGGGCTCGCTGACCTGGTGCTGGACACGCTGCCCTACAATGCGCACACGACGGCCAGCGACGCACTGTGGGCCGGCGTCCCCCTGGTGACCTGCGCGGGCGAAACCTTTCCTTCGCGGGTGGCGGGGAGTCTCTTGCACGCGATCGGTTTGCCCGAGCTGATCGCCGACGATCTCGAAAGTTACTACGACCTGGCGTTCGACCTGGCCACCCGCCCGGAGCATCTATCCCGAATCAAACACAAACTTGCCGCGAATCGGCTTAGCGCGCCGCTGTTCGATATCCGGGCTTATACGCGCCATCTGGAAGGCTTGTTCGAAGCGATGTGGCAGCGGTATCGCAATGGCGAGACGCCGGCGCTCATAGGGGAGACAACCGATTGGCATGGCTGGTCATTCCGGCCTCACGGAGAGACGACGCCGTCGGAATGCGAAAGGGCGTGAAGCTCACGCAATATT
>NZ_JBDIVO010000077.1:0-16492 GCF_039794385.1 Methylocaldum sp.
GGCGCCGTGGTTACGGTCGCGACATCCGCCAGCGTGATATTCGCGCCGTTCTGGCGCAACAGTACGACTTGCCTCAAGGTCTCCTCGGCCGCCGGAAGGCCGACGATGTTCAAACTGATCCGCTGGTTGTCGTTTTCCACGAACCCGGCCCCCGGCATGCCGGTCGCCTGGCGGGCTGCGAGCACGACATCCCCGGCAGCCAGGCCGTAGCGGCGCAGCCTGGCCGGATCGATTTGAATCTGCAATTGGCGGATTTCGCCGCCGAATACGTTCACATCCGCAACGCCCGGTACGGCCAGCAAACGCGGCACGATGGTCCAGTCCACCAGATCGCGAAGCTCCATGAGGCTGTGGGAAGGCGAGCTAAGTCCGATAGTGAGAACCGTCGCGGAGGCCGATGAAAGCGGTACCATCACCGGTGGACCGGCGCCTACGGGCAGTTTGCCGGCGAGCATGTTCAGGCGCTCGCCGACCAGCTGCCGGTTACGGTAAATGTCCGTGCCTTCCTCGAAGACGGCCGTCACCACCGAGAGGCCCTGGATGGATTCGGACCGGATGCTGTCCAGACCGACCAACCCCGCAAGATGCCTTTCGATGCGCGAGGTGACGAGAGTTTCCGTCTGTTCGGCCGTAAGACCCGGTGCTTCGGTCTGAATAACCACGCGGGGGGCGGAAAATTCGGGAAAGATGTCGAGGTTCGCCTGACCGAGACGGAGCGCGCCGTAAATCAGCAGCAGGAGAGAGAGTGCAACGACCACTCCGCGCCGGTGCACGGCGAAGCGAATGATGGCAGACAGCATCAGTCGTCGTCCTCGTCCGGAATATTTCCGCGGAACTCCTCCGAGAGCAATAACTGTCCGCCGGTTACGACGATCTTGTCGCCGGCGGCAAAGCCGTGGTCGACGAACCAGAAATCGGCGTGCTCGCGGTAGGCGGTGATTTCGGTGCGGATGAATGTGCGGTCGTCGGACTGGCGGTAGGCCCAGGGTTTTCCGGCATGCCAAACGATGGCCGACAGTGGCATGGCGATGCCGATCAAGGGCTCACCGGAGGTCGGCAGCCAGGCATTGACTCTCATTCCGGCGCGCAGTCGGTCGCTTGGCGCATGAAAGAAAAAAGTTTCGCCCTGCACGAGATCGTCGGTTTTCGGGGCGGGAGAAATGAGTTCTGCCCGGTGTGCCGCGCTCCGGTCGTTTTCACGGGCGACGAACAGAGATCGCTTGTCGGGCGGCAAGGATTGGCCGCTCGGCAAGGCGATCAGAAGCAATACCCGGCTCCGGCTCAAGAAATCCTGAAACAGACGCGATTCGCCGTCGAAGGCGATGCGGGTTAGTTCGTCGCCCCAGGCCTGCCGGGCTTCGTGCCGAATCTCCCTCATCAGTCGGCGGGCGGCCTCGAGCTTGGCTCGATCGGCCTGATATTGCGCCTCGGCTTGCGCCAAATCGCGGCTGGCCACGATGTCCTCGCGGTGCAGGGTCGTCAGCCGGTTGCGGTTTTTTTGAGCCAACTCGACGGCGGCGTTTGCGATTTCGGCCTCGGTGCCCGCCGTTTGATAACGAACGTGCAAAGCCAATAAAGGCTGAATGTCGACTACTTTGCCGTAGGCCATTATCTCCGGGTGAAACGTCAATGCGTTCAAAACCTCGACGGTCAAGCCGCTAGCCTTTTGTTGCTCCGCTGTCATTCGGACCGCCGCGGCTCTGCGGGACTCGGGTTCGCTTTTTTGAATCGACGCCGGCCGGTCGGAACGCGCTTTCGCGTCGGGGTCGTCATCATCGGAGAACGCCGGAAAGACAAGAGCAGCTGAAAGCAGAACCGCCATGACGGGCGGACATAAGGTCGGCTTCATTGAAAAAGTCGTAACTACGTGAGATTAAAGCGAAAAAAAGATAGTTTCAGAGCCGCGAGACTATAACCCGGCCGATTTGCGAAACACAAACTATCGGCCTGAAAACCCTGACGTGCGTCTCTAATCAGACATGATCTGTCAAAACGATTTGACACTGTATCGACCGAAAACCAAAATGAAAGGCGGATGCTTTCCCGTCATGGCCGGGAAGCTGTCCGACGGATGATGCGTGTAGCACGCATGTCCGGCGACTTAAATTCCACACATCCCATAGAAAGAAAAAGAGGAAAAACCAAATGAGACTCAAGTGTTCGCTCTCTGCTTTGCTATTGGCCGCTGTGGCGGGTACCGCGGGTGCCAACGAAGATCCGGCTGTCGCACGCACAATCGACCAGGTCAAAATGCTCGATGCGTTGTACAAGACCGCGGTCGTGCTGATTACCGAGCATTATGTGGAAAATCCGTCCTCCATTTCGGCAGCAACGGCGTCGAAGCTGTTGTTCGCGGAAATGAAGAAGAACGGGTTTCATGAGGCCCGCCTGATCGGATTGACGGATCAACTGACCAATCCCGAAGAAAACCGTCCGACGGGAAATTTCGAAGAGACGGCGAAGGAAAAGCTATTGTCCGGTGACGAATACTATACGCGGGTGATCAAGGAAGGCGACAAGCGCTATCTTTATATGGCCACAGGAGTCCCGGTCGTGATGGAAAAGTGTGTAATGTGCCACGCCAATTTCAAGGGTAAGACCGGTCCCATAGGCGCACTGGCCTATAAGGTTCCCGTCATCGAATAACTTATCCAAAGCCGAGGAAGCACGGTCTTGGGCCGTGTTTCCCACCCGGCGCTTCTCCATTCCGTTCGTCTTAACCGGCAAGCTGACGAAACGTTGCGGTGCTTCTAACGGATCATTTATTCTGCAATGAACTGCCAAGGAGTCCGTCTATGTTCGATCCAGCGCAATACGGCCCGGTTTTTCAGCCCTTGTTAGACCAAGAGCGATTGAATTCGCTCGGTCCGGGTACGCCTAACGATAAGGCTTTTCCCTTGCTTCAGGCATTGTCGGTCGAGCAGGCATTTCTTCCTCGCCCGGTAAAAGATGTCGGCATGGCCAAATGCTGTCTCGCCGGCTTGTGGCTTTATCACGACTATCTCGAAGAGAGCCATCGCATCAGTCAATCCGTCTCTACCTCCACCGGCAGCTATTGGCACGGCATCATGCACCGCCGAGAGCCGGATAGCTGGAACAGCAAGTATTGGTTCGATCGGGTAGGACAACATCCGGTTTTTCCGGATTTATGCGAGGCTGCAAAAAATCTCGCGGAGCGAGATTCGCCCCTTCCCGAGACGCGATTCTTGCTCGAGCAGAAGCGCTGGGACCCGCATCGGTTCGTCGATCTTTGCGAGGCCAGCCGAACGGGAAAAAGCCGAGGCGAAAACCTGTGCCGAAAGATTCAACTGCGGGAATGGCAATTGCTGTTCGATTATTGCTACAGGCAGGCTGTCGGGATGTGATCGCCGCGGACTAGCGTGCGGACTGTCCATAGCGCTTTTCACGCCACCCGCAGCACTTTCGCTCCACGAATCCGGCGCATTTTGAGGTCGAGCAGCGCGCGATTGGCATCTTCCAGCGCGTATTCTTCGACTTCGGGGCGAATGGGAATCTCGGCGGCCAAGGCCAGAAAATCGCCGACGTCGCTTCGGGCGACGTTCGCCACGCTCTTGATTTCCTTTTCCATCCACAGATGGCTCGGATACTCCAGCCGTAGCAGAGAATCCTTATCGGCATCCTCCTTGCGGATCGCATTGATGACCAGCCTTCCGCCGGGGGCGAGATGCCTCAGGGATTCGACCACGGGCTTCCAAACCGGCGTGGTATCGATGATGGCGTCCAGTTTTGCCGGAGGCTCGTCGTCGGTGTCGCCGGCCCATGCCGCGCCCAACTCCAGGGCAAAGGCGCGTTCCTCCGGATTTCTGGCGAACACGAATACCTGCGTTCCCGGATAACGGTGGCGGACCATCATCAGGACCAGATGGGCCGACGCGCCGAATCCGGTAAGCCCCAGGATCTCGCCATCTTTGAGTTCCGTCAGTTTGAGCGAGCGATAGCCGATCGCGCCGGCACACAGCAAGGGCGCGGCCTCGACGTCGGAGAACGCGTCGGGAATGGCGAACACGAACTCTGCCTGTGCCGTCATGTATTCCGCGTAGCCGCCGTGGGCGTCACGCCCGGTGGCTTCGAATTGCTCGCAAAGATTTTCGTTTCCTGCCCGGCAATAGGCGCAGATTCCGCAGGCCGAGTGAATCCAGGCGACGCCTACGCGATCGCCGACGGAAAAACCGGTGGCCGAAGACCCGAGTTCGTCCACTCGGCCTACGACCTGATGCCCTAGGATCACCGGTAGCCGGGGCGGGGGCGTGCGGCCTTCGATCTCGTCCAATTCGGTATGGCAGACGCCGCAGACGGAGACTTTGATCAGCAACTCGTCGGAATGCGGAACCGGTTTTGGCCAATCCGCCAGGGCCAGCGGCGCCGGATTCTCGGCCAGCTTGGAAATTCGTTCGAGGACCATCGCTTTCATGACATCGCTCCTGCGGGAAAGTCCTGCCGGTGTCATCGGCGTGGATCGTACTCGTCGAGATAGGTTGTAATGCCGTAGGAAACCGGCCAGAACAGGGTCTCTATGGCGGCGCCGAAAGGCAGCACCAAGCCCGCCACCGCGCGCTCGGTGAAGGTCGGTTCGGTAAACATGTCGAAATCCCTTCTGAGCTTTTCCCGATCGTCCGTCAGAAGGGCATATTGCAGGCGGGTATCGTGAAACGCCATGGGCCGGTCGGTTCCGCCCAGGCTCAGCGAAGTACAACCGGTTAAGGCCGTCATTGCCATCGAAACTAGCAGCGCCCGAACAAAAAAGGTATTCATTTGGCCTCCGGTCCCCTGTTGAGATTCAGCATTCGGATAAATTCTCCGGGCAGATCAAGAAATAGTCACGAGGGCAGGGGGCCTCGGATGTTCAGGCGCGATGGGTACTCTCGCCCCGGGAGATGCCGCCGGCGATGATGTGAGCGGTGCGCAAAGGCTCCGGCAGCCGGCCATAAACCGCATGCAGCCGGATTAGAGCTTCGGTTTCCCTTACCGACAAGCCGGCACGCTGAACGTAAACTCCGGCGATGGGCTCCATCGGTCCGGCCCGTTCGATAAGCCGCCATTTTCGTTGTCCGCCCCGAACATGATCGAGCAAGGCATCGCGGATTTTATCGAGATTCGGGAGATGGCGGGCTACGACGAGCACCGGCCGTTCCAGTGTTTTCTGCAACCGGTGTATGTCGACGACATTGAATCCGGCGAAAGCGATTCCCTGAAGCAAAACGGCCTGAAGATGGGGATAAAAGCGAGAACCCGTAATCAGTTGAGCCAATATCCGAGTCGCGTTCGCACCGTCCCGGCGCACTTTTCCCGAGAGGACGCCGTCAAGACGAGAGCCCGCGTAGAAGGCGCCTACGATCATGACATCGCCCCGATGATGCCGGTCGAAAGGCGCATCATCGAACCCGATCGCATGAGAAAAACGAGGAGATGCCATTGAGTCTTGCAGTCCGGCGAAATAGCCTCGAAGCTCCAGAACGCGTTATCGTGCTCGACTGTACCGGTTGAGCCGGTGTTCCGACCGGGGCTCGCGGCGCCGTTTCCGGGTTCAAGTCTCAGCCTAAGTCGGTCTCGTTGATGACCAAATTGCGTCCGCTGTCTTTCGCTTTGAGGAGGCAGCGTTCGGCTCGTTGCATCAGATCGGATAGGGTGTCGCTGGGATGCATTTCTGCAACGCCTGCGCTGATTTTCACCGGGATGGCTTTGCCGTTGTATCGCAATGGAATCCGGTCCAGCAAGGTACGGAGACGGTCAAGAGCGAATGTGGCTCCCGAGGCGTTGCCGCCCGGGAAAACGGCGACGAATTCCTCATCGCCGAAGCGAGCGAAAATATCCTGCGTTCGCAACAGCCCGCGGGCTGCCGTGACCAAATGGGTCAGCGCCTGATCGCCGGCGTCACGACCATGGGCGTCATTGATCTGGCTGAGCCAGTCGATATCGATCAGGCCGATCGATATCTGATCTTTCTGACGCCGGCTTCGCGTGAATTCGCGAGTCAGGACGATGTCGAGACCGCGCCGGTTCAAAATGCCCGTCAGCGGATCGATTCGGCTCAAGCTTCGGCTTTCCTTTATTTCATCCTGGACGCGTTGGAGCAATTGCTGGGTTTCCCGTAACTCGGCCTGGGAGTCGGCGACTCTTTGCCTGAGCTGGGAGAGCGTCTTCATGATTTGGCTAAGCGCCTGCTCCACCGAAAAGTCTTGCGTATCGGCGCTCTTCTCGTTGAAAAGCTTCTGAAAGTGGCCATCGAACGTCCCCAACTCAGCGGCGAGACCGAATGTCGTGTCGGTAAGAATCTGCAAGATCGTGTCGACGGCGGCGGTTACTTCGGCCTCGGGTGTCGATTCACCCGGCGATGGCTCCGGCTTTTGTCCGCTCAATTCCCCGGCGATCAGATAATAATGCTCCGCATAATGATCCGGGGTAGGCGGCAAACCCGATTCCGTCAGGCGTCGTAATGCTTGTCGCGCTACCGCAACGGGTTGAGGAGAGATGGTCTCGGCTGTCATTTTGGGCACTTCATCCGTATGGGCGTGGGTTTATAGCGAAAAATAGACTAAATAGCTTGGTTAAGTAAGTTTTGAGCGACATGAACCTAGCGCAAAGCTTCTGGCCTCCGGCCGAAAATTCGGAACGTCAAACATCCGCCATTCTAGCTGCTTCGGGATAGTGGCGGCTCGCGGCGGCGAACATGATCGCAGTGGCGAGCATCAGCAGCGAAAAAAACCAGAAATAATCGGCTCCGGCCAGTTTCGAAGTACCATCGGGGTTCTGAATGAAAAAGTTGACCGCGCTGGTGAAAAGATTTCCGGCGGCGACGGAGACCATGAAAAAGGACATCACGAAGGATTTCATGGTTGGCGGAGCCTGAGTGTAGGAGAACTCCAGACAGGTGATCGACACCATGACTTCCGATGCGGTCAGAACGACATAATTGAGCAGCTGCCAACCGATGGACAGGGAAACGCCGGCATCCAACGCACGCTGAATCCAAGCCGCGAATGCGAATGAAAAAGCCGCCAGCAACATGCCCGCGCCGATTTTCCTCAGCGCCGTGACAGGCATGCGACGTTCCAGGCTCGGATAAATGCCGTAGTAGAAAAGCGGCGTCAGAATCATGATGAGCAACGGATTGGCTGCCTGGATCTGCGAGGGCAGAATCCGGTAGCCCAGAAATGTCTGATCCATCTTCTGGGCCTGTAGCACCCAAGACGAACCGGTCTGATCGAACAGTGCCCAAAACATCGCTACGAACGCATAGATGACGCCGAGCCGGGCAAGGATCCGCCAACTCTCATGACTCAATATTCCCTGCAAGAAAGCGACCCCGCCGGCAGGAATGTGGGCGAAGCGGTAACGGCCCGACCAAAAAATGACCGTAGCGATGAGCATCAGGACTCCCGGCAGCGCGAACGCTGTCGAGGCACCGTAGTGCTCCAGCAACCAAGGCGTCACCAGCATCGATGTGAATGCGCCGAAATTGAGGGCGAAATAAAACCAGCTATAAACCCGGCTGAGCAAATGCCGGTTGGTTTTCGCGAATTGATCGCCGACGTGGGCGGAAACGCAAGGCTTGATGCCGCCCGCGCCCAATGCGATCAAGCTTTGTCCGATCAGGAGCCCGGTGCGGGTGTCGTCCAGTGCGAGGGCCAAGTGCCCCAAGCAATAAACCAGCGACAGCACGATGATCGTGCGGTATTTTCCGAGCCACCCGTCGGCGAGCAGCGCCCCCAGGATCGGGGTGAAATAAGTGGCCGAGACGAATAAGTGAAAATAGCCCTTGGCTTCCTCTTCGCTCATAGGATCTGGATAACCCGCAGGGCTCATCAGGTATTGGCTCATGAACACCACCAGCACCGCACGCATGCCGTAATAACTGAATCGCTCCGCCGCCTCGTTGCCGATGATGTAAGGGATGCCGGGCGGTAGTCCTTCGATCGGAAGAGGCTTGGTGCGGTACGGCGTCATGGTTGCATCACGGTTTGCAGATCGCCTAGGAATGCCGGCGTACCGGAAAAAGCGACGTGGTGCGGACGTGTACTGTGACGGGCCTCCGCCAATCTCGGCCTTTTTTGATTTAAATCAAGAAACGCAGAATTTCCATTGGTTACTGTATACCCGCGCGCCAATTCCGGCGCAGTAATAAAAACAATCATTCGCAAAAAACTATTCTGAGGAAGCCGTAATGGAAAAAGAGAAAGACTACTTCTGGTTCTACATTGGCGGTGTCATCATTGCAGTCGCGATCACTTTGATGATGGTCAAAGGAAGCGAGCACGACAAATACGCCACGGCCGCCAAGGCCATAGCCGAGGATTCCACCAACTCCTCTTACCGATAAAGGCCGGCACGAGCTGCTTTACCGGTCCCGACCCTATCACCAAGCGTATTAGGCAGCCAAATGCAACGTAGGATGAGCGGTTAACCGTGCCCATTCTACGTTGCTAGTTTTTGAGCAGTCGAAAAACGAGCTGCAAGGGGCCTTGCAACCGCAACCGGTATACGAGACCTCGATGCTCATTTCAAGCGCAACGCTTTTTTAGTGCTTTTTCCCCCGGATTATCCGTCGGACTGCTCAGGACAGACTCTTCATCGCTACCTCGTAGACATCCTTCGAAACATTCTCGATTCCGGCGATCCGCTGAAGTTGCTGGCGCATCGATTGCTGCCGCTCCGTGTCGTAGCGCCGCCATGGCGTCAAGGCCGTCAGCATTCGGGCGGCCACTTGCGGATTCAAGGCATTCAAGGCGATGACATGGTCGGCGAGAAACGCGTAGCCCGCGCCGTCGCGGACGTGGAAATTGACCGGGTTGGCCTGGGAAAACGCGCCAATCAGCGAACGAACCCGGTTTGGGGTTTTCAAGTCGAAAGCGGGATGCGAAAGCAATTCTTTGACCCGATCCAATGTTCCTGGTAGACGGCAGGTGGCCTGCAGGGTAAACCACTTGTCGATCACCAGGTCTTCTTCCCGCCAATGCTCGTAGAACTCGGCCAGACAATCGGTTTTTTCCGGATTGCGGCTGTTCACGATCGTCGATAACGCCGAGATTTGATCGGTCATCGTGCGCGCATCGCGGAACTGCCGGACGCTGAGGCGATAAGCTTCTTCGGTCTCCAGCTCTCCTAGGTAAGCGAGACAGACGTTCTTCAGCCGGCGCCGGCCGACGGCCTCGGCGTCGAAGCGGCCGGCCTCGTCGAGATGATGTGTCTGATACAGGCGGCGGAATTCCTGTTCCAAGGTGCGAGCCAGCGCCCGTTTTACGGTTTGCCGGGCTTGGTGAACGGCATCGGGATCGATCACCTTCATCGATGCGCTGATGTATTCCTCGGACGGCAGGGTCAATAGCAACGCCAGATAGGACAAATCGGGCCAGTGATCGGAAATCACCTGCCGATAGGCCTCGGTGAGATGGCTATCGACGGTTTCCGGCGTCTCTCCCTTGGAGAATTGGCCGACGAGATCGAGGATCACCTGGGTGGCCAACTGTTGTCCGGCGTCCCAGCGGTTGAAAGGATCGGGATCGCGGGAGAAAAGGAAAGCGAGTTCCTGGTAGCCGCGTTTCAGATGCAGCCGGACCGGTGCGGAAAATCCTCGCAGGGCGGAGACCACGGGTTTTTCCGGCAGACCGACGAAGCGGAAGCGCTGTTCGGATTCCTTTACGTCCAGCACCCGGGTTTTCTGCCGATGCGGCTCGGATTCGCCCTCGAGCTGCAAGGGCAGCTCCGTGCCGTCCGGCGCCAGCAGGCCTATTGCCAAAGGAATGTGGAACGGGGTCTTTACCGGTTGGCCCGGCGTGGGCGGGCAGCTTTGCCTCACGGTAAGATTGAGAGCTTGGGTTTCCGCATCGTAATCGGCGGCGATACGCACTTCGGGCGTTCCGGCCTGGCTGTACCAGCGGCGGAACTGCGTGAGATCGACGCCGTTGCCGTCCTCCATGCACCTGACGAAGTCGTCGCAGGTCACCGCTTGTCCGTCATGGCGCTGGAAATAGAGATCCGTGCCGTTGCGGAAGCCGTCCTTGCCGAGCAGCGTTTGGATCATGCGGACCACTTCGGCGCCTTTTTCGTAGACGGTCAAGGTATAGAAATTATTGATTTCGATATACGACTCGGGTCGCACGGGATGGGCGAGGGGGCCCGCGTCCTCCGCGAATTGCCGGGTGCGCAGCATGTTGACCTCGTCGATGCGTTTGACGGCTCGGGAAGTCCGGTCGGCGCTGAACTCCTGGTCGCGGAACACGGTCAAGCCTTCCTTGAGGCTGAGCTGGAACCAATCCCGGCAGGTGATGCGGTTGCCGGTCCAGTTATGGAAGTACTCATGGCCGATGACGCCCTCGATATGCTCGTAGTCGGCGTCCGTAGCGGTGTCCGGCCGGGCCAGAACGTACTTGGTGTTGAAGATGTTGAGCCCCTTGTTTTCCATGGCGCCCATGTTGAAATGACCTACCGCCACGATCATGTACAGGTCCAGGTCGTATTCCCGCCCGTAGTTCTCCTCGTCCCAGCGCATGGCGTTCTTGAGGGATTGCATGGCGTGATCGCATTTGTCGAGGTCGTGCTTTTCGACGAAGATCTGCAAGGTGACTTCCTTGCCGGAGCCCGTCACGTAACAGTCTTCGAGGCATTCCAGCCGTCCCGCGACCAGCGCGAACAGATAGGATGGTTTCTTGAAGGGGTCCTCCCATTTCACCCAATGGCGGCCGTTCTTCAGCTCGCCGGTCGCGATGCGGTTGCCGTTGGACAGCAGCACCGGATAACGCGATTTGTCCGCGACCAGGGTCGTCGTGTATTTGGCCATCACGTCCGGGCGGTCGGGGAAATACGTGATCTTCCTGAACCCTTGGGCTTCGCACTGAGTGCAGAGCATGTCCTTGGAGAGATAAAGCCCTTCCAAGGCGGTGTTCGCTTTGGGGTTGATGCGGGTGACGATTTCGAGATCGAACGGACGGTCCGGAACGCTGGGGAGAACCAGGGTCTCTTCGGTCAGACGATACTCGGGGGCGCTTAAATTGCGGCCGTTCAGCCGGATCGATTCGAGCAAGAGCTGTTCGCCGTTCAGTTCGAGTTCCCGGTGCTCGCGCGGCGATTCCGGATTCCGCCGCACCCGAAGCTTGGCGGTGACGCGAGTATTTTCCTCGTCCAATTCGAAAAAAAGATCGACGGTTTCGATGAGATAGTCCGGCGGCGTGTAGTCTTTGAGGTAGACGGTGTTTGGTGTGTGTTCGCGCATCGTGGTCGAGCCTTATGTCGATGATGGTGGAATGATACGGCTTAGACCGGGGAAACGGGAGAGCTGTCGGCTTCCGATTCGCTTTCGATCTTGCTCGATGGCTGAACATGGCCGAAAGCGGTTACCATGAGCGAATGATACGCCCAATTTACAATGCTTCAGTCCTTGCGGCGGCGCTGCTGCTTCTCGGTTGCGGACAGGACCAATCGAGCCGCCGCGTGGTCGGCATTCTGGAATGGGATCGAGTGGAGTTGATTGCCGAAGTATCGGAGCCTATCGTCGAAATTCCGGCCGAAGAAGGCGACTGGGTCGAATCGGGGCAAGTTCTGGTGCGCCTCGATCCGGCACGGCAACAGGCTCGGCTGAACGAGGCGGCGGCGGCGCGGGATCGGGCTGCCGCCCGGTTGCAGGAACTGGAAAGGGGACCCCGGATCGAGCGCATCCGGGAGGCGGAGGCGAGGTTCGAAGGCGCGCATCAGGTGTACGAAGTACGCCGTCGCGAATTCGAGCGGGTGAACGAGTTGCTGCCCCGTAAGCTCATCAGTCCGGACGAGGTGGACCGGGCAAGAAGAGAGTTTAAAGCCGCTCTTGCCGAGCGCGACTCGGCTTCGGCCGTACTCGAGGAGCTCAAAGCCGGCACCCGTGTGGAAGAAGTGGAGCAGGCGCGCCAGGCGCTGGCCTCCGCCGAGGCGGCCGTGCAAGTCGCCGAAACCAATCTGGAACGCCTGACCGTGCGGGCGCCTGTGGCGGGGCGTCTTGACAGCCTGCCGCTCAAGCTCGGAAATCAGCCGCAAGTCGGCGCGGTGCTGGCCGTGCTGCTCTCCGGTGCTGCGCCCTATGCACGGGTCTACATTCCGGAACCGATCCGTGTATCCGTCATGCCCGGAGACGCCGCCCGGGTTTGGCTGGACGGTGTCGCCGAGCCGTTTCAAGGCACCGTTCGCATGGTGAGTTCGGATCCCGTCTTTACGCCCTTCTTCGCCCTGACCGAGCGCGACCGGCGGCGTCTAAGCTATGTCGCGAAAATCTATCTGAGCGAAACGGTCCGAAACGTGCCGGCCGGGCTTCCGGTCGAGGCTGAACTCTCGGCCGTTGGGCGGTCCGAGCGGCCATGAGCGGCGACTATGCGATCACGGCGCGCGGGCTGACGCGCCGTTTCGGTACCGTCATCGCCGTCGATCACGTCGATCTCGCCATTTCCCGCGCCACGATCTACGGATTTCTCGGACCGAACGGCTCCGGCAAATCGACCACGATCCGCATGCTGTGCGGTCTGCTGACGCCGTCGGAGGGTGAGGCCGAAGTCTTGGGGCATCGTATTCCCGGCGAAGCCGAAGCCATCAAGCGAAAAATCGGCTACATGACCCAGCGTTTCTCGCTTTACGAAGATCTCACGGTCCGGGAAAACCTGGAGTTCATGGCCGATGTCTACAGTCTGCCGCGTAGGTCCGCCCGGCAGCGCATCGGCCAATTGCTCGATAAATACAATCTCGCGGACCGTGAGCGGCAGCGGGCCGGGACACTCAGCGGAGGCCAAAAGCAACGCCTCGCGCTAGCGGCGGTGACGGTGCACGAGCCGGAACTGCTGTTTTTGGACGAACCGACCAGCGCGGTCGATCCGCAGAGCCGGCGCGATTTCTGGGAAAGCCTGTTCGAGCTTTGCGACAAGGGGACGACGATTTTGGTGTCCACCCACTACATGGACGAAGCGGAGCGCTGCCATGGCCTCGCAATCCTGGACCGCGGTCGGGTGGTCGCGGATGGCGCGCCGCAGGAGTTGGAAAGGCGCATCGACGCCAGCGTCGTGGAAATGGAAACCGGCGATTCGAGGGCCGTGCGGCGGCTGCTGACGGATTTGCCCGGCGTGCTCAGCGTGACCCAGCTCGGCATGCGCCTGCGGGTGCTGCTAGACCGATCCGTTGCCGATCCGCTGGCGCTAATCCGTACGGGTCTCATCGGGCAGCGGCTTCAATTCGATGCCCGGTTGACCCACCCGAACCTCGAAGACGTCTTCGTCGCCGCCACCCAGGGCCGCTATCTCAAAGCGCAAGCGTGAAAGGTCTGCTGCGACTTTTTGCCATCCTGCGGAAGGAGGTCCGCCAGCTCAGGCGCGACCGGCTGACGTTCGGCATGATCGTCGGCATTCCGCTGTTGCAGATCACGCTGTTCGGTTTCGCCATCAATACCGATGTGCGCCATTTGAGCGCCGGCGTGGCCGATCACGCCAACACGCAGTTTTCCCGCATTCTGGCCGCCGACGCGCAAGCATCTCAAGTCGTCGACATTACCCGGCGGGTAGAAACGCCGGAACAATTGGAAACCCTGCTTCGGCGAGGTGAAATCTCGGTCGGGATTTTCATTCCTTCGGATTTCGGGCAGCGTCTGGCAAGGCGTGACAGACCGGCCGCCCAGCTCATGATAGACGGGTCCGACCCTCTGATCCTGGCTGCCGCGCGTCAGCTTACCGGAATGAGCTTGCGCTACGATACGGCGCCCAGGCAGACCACTGAGGTGCCTTTGTTCGAGATCCGCAATTATTACAACCCGGAACGGCGCTCGGCCGTCAATATCGTGCCCGGCTTGATGGGAGTCATTCTGACGATGACCATGGTGCTGTTCACCGCGGTGGCCATCGTGCGGGAGCGTGAGCGCGGCAATCTCGAACTGCTCATCAATACGCCGGTAAGAAATCTGGAGCTCATGGTGGGGAAGATCATTCCCTACGTCATCATCGGATTGATCCAAGTGAGCCTGATACTTTTGCTCGGCGTTCTGCTGTTCCACGTGCCGATTCAAGGCCGGATGATCGATATTTATCTAGCCGCATTGGTGTTTATCGCGGCCAACTTAACGATGGGACTGGTGATTTCGACACTGGCCCGGACGCAGTTTCAGGCGATGCAGACCACTTTTTTCTTTTTCTTGCCCTCGATACTTATTTCGGGCTTCATGTTTCCCTTCGACGGCATGCCCAGGGCGGCACAATATATTGCCGAATTGCTTCCGCTGACCCATTTCGTCCGGCTGATCCGGGGTATCATGCTGCGCGGCGCGGAATTGTCGGAACTGCTGTCCGAAATGTGGGCTTTGATGGCGTTCATGCTCATCACCCTGGGCGTCGCCATGCTGCGATTCAAGAAGCGGCTGGATTGATCGCGCGAACGTCGCGAAGGTAGAGTATCCTCTCGGGATACGCCGTTGTGGTGCACTCTTTGCTGGATTTTTCGAGACCCCAAGGTGTCTTATTGGAATCCGTTCGAGAATTTCCACCGTCCGGGGTTGCCACCGATCGATGTTCGCTCTGCCCTCGCTCTTTCAGACCGGATTGCATTGACACAGTGCTGCGAGGGAGTCGCCATGCGGAAATCGTCGGCGAGCGGTAACACGTGTACCCCTCTGGCGAGGGCGGCTTCGAGAATGGTGGACCAGCTTTCTGTTCGCTCGAGATTTTGCGGTGACCGGTGCAGGCGTGCTTAAAGTCCAATTCGGATATCGGGTATGAGAATTCCTGATCGCTTCCGTCGCTCCCGTCTCGCTGGGAAGGAGAGAAATTCCATCCATGCGGATGAAATGCGAGCGTCGCAGATCAAGCTTCTGTATCAACAGCTTCCGTCGGCTTTGATCGCCACGGCGGCCAACGCCGCGATCCTGGTCCTCATTCTCTGGCGAGAGGTTTCCCGACCGTTGGCAATCGCTTGGCTATTGGCCGTCGGCGCTCTCGTGTTGGTTCGTTACGGCCTGCTCCGCGCCTATGCGCAAGCTAATCCGACGAGCACCGATGCACCTCGCTGGGCCCGATTTTTCTTGCTCGGCGTCGCCGCCAACGGGGCGCTGTGGGGCTTGGCAGGATTTTTCCTTTTCGTCGAGCACAGTTATGTGCACCAGATATTTCTCGGTTTCGTGCTCGGCGGAATGGTCGCGGGAGCGATGTCGACCTTATCTTCGTTCCGTCACGCTTTTCTGGTCTTTCTGCTGCCGGCACTGCTTCCGTATACGGCGCAGATACTACGCCACGGCGGAGATGTCCATATCGCGATGGGAGCGATGTTAGTGCTCTTCGTAGCCATGATGTGGATGATTTCCGAGCGCTTGTACGCGACCGTGGCGGAATCCTTGCGGCTTCGTTTCGATAATCTGGACCTTTTGAGCGATCTCACTTCGGCAAGGGATCGGCAAAAGGCGGTCAATCAGGAATTGTCCGGTCAGATCGCGGAAAGACGAAGGGTGCAGCGCGAGTTGCAGGAGTCTTGCGAAAAACTGGAACAGCGGGTGAGAGAGCGCACCGAAAAACTCGCCCGATCCGAAGAGGCGTTGCGTGACGCCAACCGCCGCAAAGACGAATTTCTCGCGATGCTGGGCCATGAACTCAGGAATCCGCTAGCACCCATCCGGAATGCCGTGCAGGTCATGCGAAAACTCGAGCCGGACGAGACGAGGCTTCGATGGGCGCGCGACATCATCGATCGCCAAGTCGATCATCTGGCTCGGCTGGTCGACGACTTGCTCGACGTGTCCCGCATCGTTCAGGGAAAGATCAGCCTGCACCCGACGACTCTGGATCTCGCGACGGTCATCGATCAAGCCGTCGAGGCCAGCCGGCCTCTGATCGAAGCGCGCGATCATGATCTCCTGGTGACGATGCCGGACCGTCATCTCCAGGTTAAAGGCGACCGGGTACGATTGGCGCAGGTCATTTCGAATCTGCTCAATAATGCCGCCAAATATACGGATGTAGGCGGAAAGATATGGCTGGCGGTCGAAGCGTCTGAGTCCCGCGTGAGCATCCGCGTCAGGGATAACGGCGTCGGCATACCGGAAGAGCTTCTGCCTCATGTCTTCGACCTTTTTAGCCAGGCCGATCAAAGTCTTGCGCACGCTCAAGGCGGCTTGGGCATTGGGCTCACTTTGGTCAAGCGATTGGTGGAGATGCATGGGGGAGAAGTCGAGGCCCATAGTGCCGGCCCCGGCCGGGGTTCGGAGTTTTCGATACACCTGCCGCGTTTTTTCGACGATGCCGACGAGGTCGATGCAGTCCGTTCGAATACGGCGTAACGCCCGCTCGGACTCGAGTCTGAGGGGCGCCAGATTCACGGCAGGCTAGAGCGTTTTTCATCTCGGTGTACGGCTTCGTGTCGGGTGGGAAGAACGTAGGTCGGCAATCCCTTGCCGACGTATCGGCTCGGCAAAGGATTTTGTTGGAAGGGGCGTCCTGGCGCTCCCAGGACGGCCGTTTTGCGATTGGAAGGGTCGCGACTAAAGCGACCG
>NZ_JBDIVO010000078.1:0-16360 GCF_039794385.1 Methylocaldum sp.
ACCTGGGTGACCTTGAACGACTACGAAGCGCAGCTCATGCAGGATCGCACCGGTCTCGCGCCGGAAGAACTCGCGCAGCGCGTCGAAGCGCTGATCGTCACCAAGGGCGCACAAGGATCGTTGATCTATGCCAATGGCATCCGCCACGAAATACCGCCGGCAAAGCCGACTGCAGTGCTCGATCCGACCGGTTGCGGTGACGCCTACCGCGCCGGGCTGATCTACGGCCTTCTGGAAGAATTCGACTGGCCCACCATAGGCCGTATCGCCTCGTTGATGGGAGCCATCAAGGTCGAGACCTTCGGCACCCAGAATCACAGCTTCACCCTGCATGCGTTCAAGGAGCGCTATCGGGAAAGCTTCGGCTGCGAGCTGCCCGATCGGATATGACGAATATCCAGCGGCTGTTGGACATCATGGCGCGCTTGCGCCATCCCGAGACGGGGTGTCCCTGGGACTTGCAGCAGGACTTCGCGAGCCTCGTACCCTACACCTTGGAAGAGGCGTACGAGGTCGCCGATGCGGCGGAGCGCGGGGATATCGAGGATTTACGCGAAGAATTGGGCGATTTGCTTTTGCAGGTCGTTTTCCATTCGCGGATCGCCGAGGACCGCGGCTTGTTCACTTTCGAAGACGTGGCCGGCGCGATCAGCGAAAAGCTGATACGCCGTCATCCCCATGTTTTCGGCGAGACCATGTTCGAGACCGATGCCGAAAGGCATGAGTATTGGGAATCATCGAAAGTCGCCGAGCGCCGGGAAAAAGGCAAAACGGAGCAGGACGAAAGCGCTTTGAGCGGCATCGCGGCGAATTTGCCGGCGCTCGTAGCCGCGCAGAAATTGCAGAAGCGGGCCGCGCGGCACGGCTTCGATTGGCCCGACATAGGGCCAGTTTTCGCCAAAGTCAGGGAAGAATTGGACGAGCTCGAGGCCGCCTGCGCAACGGGCGACCAAAGCCATATCCGGGAAGAAATCGGCGATTTGCTGTTCGTCGTCGTCAATCTCGCCCGGCACCTCGAGGTCGATGCCGAGACGGCGCTTCGGAGCGGCAACCGAAAGTTCATCAACCGCTTTCGCTATATCGAAAAGCAATTGTCGGCACGGGGAAAATCCTTGACTGAGTCCACACTGGCCGAGATGGACGCCTTGTGGGATGAGGCAAAACGAAGTTTGTCAGATTAGGCATGTAGGATGCGCTGAGGTACGACAAATCGGCAAGATCGCCGATTTGCACGGAGAGCCGCCCGGAGGGAGCCGGGCAGGATAGCCCGGCATGAACCGAACCGCATCAATCGCGAACGATGCCTGTCCTGAGCTCAGTCGAAGGGCGCTTCCCTTCGTTCAGCACATCCTACGAATTTGTTCGGGTCTACACCTTGGACGTAGGTCGGCAATCCTTTGCCGACAAACCCGCTGACGAAGCCGAAAGGTTTAATCCACCAAAATGGACGTTGAAGTTGAAGCTACGACACGAACACCCCTGGGATGTCACACCGCAAGAAGCGATCGCCATTCAGAAACGGCTGCGAAACCTCGTCAGTTTGCAGGACGAATTACCGGAAACGGTCCGATGCGTAGCCGGGGTGGACGTCGGTTTCGAAGAAGGGGGCACTGTCACGCGAGCTGCCGTGGCGAAGTTGAGTTTCCCCGAGCTGGAGTTGATCGATAGCGCCGTCGCGAGGCGGCCGACTTCGTTTCCTTATATTCCGGGCCTTCTATCCTTCCGGGAAATTCCAGCCATCTTGGATGCCTTGCAAGCTTTGCGAGATCTGCCGGATTTGATGCTGGTCGATGGTCAAGGCTATGCGCATCCTCGCCGCTTGGGCATAGCCTGTCATTTGGGGGTACTGACCGATATCCCGACGATAGGCGTCGGAAAGACACGGCTCTTGGGTGTTCATGGCGGCGTTCCAGACCGGCGCGGCGCCTGGGTTCCCCTTTTGGACAAAGGGGAGACCATCGGAGCCGTGTTAAGGACGAGGCAGGGCGTCAAACCGGTTTACATCTCGCCCGGCCACCGTGTCGCTTTGCAGACGGCCGTCGAATGGGTAATGCGCTGCACTAAGCGTTACCGCTTGCCCGAAACGACGCGGCATGCACACCGCCTCGCTTCGGGATAACGAATGCGAAATTCTCGTAGCTCCGCGTGCTCTTACGGTTTACTTGCGGGGAGTTCCTTGTCCCGATAGTGGACATCCGTCCAGCAAACCGGAAGCTCTTCGCCTGACGGAAATACCAATTCGGTCTTCGGGAATTTTTCGGGATCCTGCATCTCTTCGCCCCAATGCAAGCGCCCGACTATGTTTTTATGTATCGGATTGACCAAATCGTTGAGACCGAGAACCTCGACCAGATGTCCATTCTTTTTCAGTTTGAGAAACATGGCACATGTCTCCTCTCAGGAATGAATTCGTTTAAAGGCTCGTCATCCGTGGATTGAATTCTACTGTAGAGCGATTTTGGGCGCGATGCAATCACTCGGAACGTTCGCCGCCCCAAAGAGATTCGATGCCCCAGTAAACCAACTGCGTCAAAACGACGCCTACCCCGAAACCGCCGATAAAAAACTCCGACGCATGATGCTGCATGGTGGTCGCGAGAAACTTGCCGGTAAAAAATCCAACTACCAGCGACAAGCCGATACGCAATCGTTTGAATATTTCTTCTGTGTTCATGGCTGAGCGAACTTATAAAGTTGAATGAGAAAGTTCTCGGGCAAACTTTAACCTAGAAGCGACAATTGGACGCAGTCGACGTCGTTTCTCCGCTAAGTGGCTTAAGGACTGGCTCCAGCCCGCGGCAATCCACGTTTTTCCCCGGTACTCCGAAGTTTGCTGGGTGAGTTAGGTGCGCACCGGGACGGGGCGCCGGCTGAACTTCATCGGCCGTAACGAAATCTTAGTGATTACACTGACAGACGAAACGGGTTCGCAAAGATGCCGGTATCCGACGAGTACACCTTGAATGAACTGACTGCGTGGTTCCGCCGGCGGCTGGATGAACTGAGAATCCATTTCGACGACGAGCCACTCAGTTACGAGGCCAATACAGCTTACGATATCGCCTTTTATCGTCTTCTGGCGGAAGCCCGAGACGCATGGCTGGCGCGTCACGGTTACACTCCCACGCCGGGACAGCTCACCAAAGCCTTCTTCAACGCGGAATTCGAACGCTCGCGCGAACAACGCCTTGCCAAGCGCAATTGGCTGTCGCGCGCCATTTGCCGATTGTTTCCTTTCAAGGTGTCTCGAAGGCCGTTCCACGTGAAATAACACCTGCCCGACCTTTTCTTCTTCAGTTCCCTCGGCACACACGAGAGCCCATCGAAAACAAGAGATCCGCTTGAATTCGGTAATTCGAGCGCATCCCTTTGATCATCGGAGGGCAACAATCCGCCCTATCCTCTTCTTGCGGCTGTTTTGAACGCGCCGCTCCATCACGGCCGTTCGTCGGATAAATCCTACCGATTGTCGGCTTCTGCCGATGCAGCGAAAAAGCGCTGCTATAACTATCGGCATGAAAACAGATCATGAAAACGGTTTTACATTAATCGAGCTGATGGTCGCCGTATCGGTGCTGGCTATCGTCTTAGGGATTGGTGTGCCAGGATTCCAAGAGTTGATACAAAATAACCGGATAACAACACAGGCGAACGAGTTTGTCGCAGCACTAAATTTCGCCAGAAGCGAAGCCATAAAACGCGGAATACGAATAACCCTATGCAGAAGCTCCGATGGCAGCAACTGCAGTGACTCCGGAAATTGGGACCAAGGCTGGATAGTGTTCGTCGACACCAACAACAATGCTTCCGTTGACGGAGGCGAACCGATCCTAAAAGTCTATTCGAGCCTGCGTGCTTCGACGTTGAGCGGAAACACGAACGTCGCCGGTTACGTCTCCTATGTCTCCTCTGGCTTTACCCAACTGACTTCCGGAGCCTTTCAAGCCGGGACGTTCACGCTTTGTCCCGACTCATCAGGTAGCGGACGCTCCATTGTAATCAACGCAATGGGGAGGACCGCGGTAAGCAAGGCGCCATGCTCATGACCATGGCTAAGCATTTATCTCCTCTCACGCGTGCAAGCGGCTTCACCTTACTCGAAGTCTTGATCGCGGTGCTCGTGCTCGCAATCGGCCTCTTGGGTATGGCGGGTCTTCAGGTGGCGGGACTTCGCAACAATCAAAGCGCGTATTACCGTTCGCAGGCTACTCAACTGGCGTACGACATGGCCGACAGGATACGCGCGAACCCGGTCGGACTGAATAACGGAAACTACAACAACCAAGTAGCTACCAATGACGACTGCGCGGCTAATGCCTGCTCTGCCGCTCAAATGGCTGGTTACGACCTGGCGCAGTGGAGCGCGGAATTGGCTGCGCAACTACCTAGCGGTACCGGCGTCGTGTGTATCGACGGCACCCCTAGTGATGGCGAGGCGGACGACCCGGCTTGCGATAACGACGGAGCGGCTTATGCCATCAAGGTCTGGTGGGATGACGACCGCTCGGGTGAAGCCAATCAACGTTTTGTTACGAGTTTCCGGCCATGAATCTCTTCTCAATCCGTTTCACTCGGATCCACCACCCTCGCCGCGCGGCACAACAGGGTGTGTCGCTGGTGGAAATCATGGTTGCCTTGGTTGCGGGGCTAATTCTGATCGGCGGAGTAGGCCAAGTTTATCTTTCCAACAAGCAGACGTATCGGGTTCAGGAGGCTCAGTCCAGGTTGCAGGAAAACGCCCGGTTCGCCCTAGAAATAATGTCGAAAGACATACGAATGGCAGGCTTTATGGGCTGTATTAGTCGTGTGCCGAGCATCAATAATACTTTAAATGGCCCACCGCCAAGTTTCGATCCTGGCGATGGCATTCAAGGCTGGGAAGGCAATGGAACGGGCTATGGTACTGCTGTTCCCATTGAGATCAACGCCGCACCTGTGAACGTAGCTATTGGAGCCGCAGTCGGGCAGTGGAGCGCCGCTGGCGGCAATACCCTGGATGCGACCACCGCCGTGCCCAATTCAGATATCTTCCGGATCTGGCGTGGTGGAGAAAATCCGGCACTCATCAATAACATAACTCCGGGAGCGAACACGGTTATCAATACTACACCCAATGCCGATACGGCTGACGGCGATATTGTGTTGATCAGCGACTGTCAAAACGCGGATTGGGTACAAGCCTGTAATGTACAGGCCATTGGTGGTGGGATAACAATTGATCACACGTTATCGTCTGGCTGTACGCCGGGAAATATTACGGCTTTACCCGTGCTAACTAAGAGTGGCGGCGAACTCGTAAAGCTTGTCAGCAATATCTACTACGTTGGCAAGCGCAATGATGCCGCGGCAAACGAACCGGCTCTATTCCGAAAACCGTTGCTGGGTTCCAGCGCATCAGGGGGGCAAAACTCTGCTGCCGCTGGTGCTGGCGAGGAATTGGTGGAAGGTGTCGAGAATATGCAGATTCTTTATGGCGAAGACACCGACTCGGACGGCACTCCCAACCAATACGTCGCCGCCAGTGCCGTCGCCAACTGGAGCAATGTAGTCAGCATGCGGTTGAGCATTCTGATGCGCACAGCCGAAAACAATCTGACCACCGAAGCCCAAGGCTACTCCTTCAACGGCCAATCCGCCATTGCCCCCGATCGGCGCCTTAGACGGGTTTTCACCACGACTGTCACTCTCCGCAACCGACTGCAGTAATCGCCCCATGAAACACATCCCATCCCGACGGCTGACATATCCGCTCGAACAGGAAGGCGGTGCGCTGGTCGTTAGCCTTCTTATCCTTCTGGTTATGACCCTCATCGGGGTCACCGGTATGCAGGTTACATCACTGGAGGAGAAGATGGCGGGCAATATGCGCGATCGGAATTTAGCGTTTCAGGCTGCCGAATCGGCTTTACGAGCGGGAGAGGCAAGTCTTACGACGGCGACCTTACCGATGTTTTCCTGTGCAGACGGCTTATACAAAGCAGACGACATCGATTGTAACAATACCAAAGAGATGACCCGCGTCTGGGATGCCATTAATTGGAGTCCAGCGCAGGTGATTACTTTTACCGGGGGAACGCTGACTGACATCGCAGCTGATCCCGCCTATATCATCGAGGAACTCCCTGCCGTTCCGGAGGCGGGTGCCAGTCTGGAAGCCGGTGTGCCAAGTGAAGCTAATTATTACCGCGTCACAGCACGCGGTATCGGCGGCACTGAGAATGCCGTCGTCATGGTTCAGTCAACTTACAAGCGTTAATGCCACGCAATACGGGATGGGGCGATGATGAAAATTCAGGTTCAGAAACGCAGCATATGGAAAAAACTGCTTTTGGTACTCTGCGGCAGCGCGCTCGGTTCCTTGCTTACGTTAACTGCTACTGCTGGTACGATTGCTCAGTCTCCATTATTTGTAGGAATCAGCGCTCCGCCGTTGGTCATGCTGACCATGGGGCGAGACCATAAGCTCTATTATGAGGCTTACAACGATGCGTCCGATCTAAATGGCGATGGCGTGCTGGAAATCCGTTACGACCCAGCTATCGATTACTACGGATACTTCGATTCGTACAAGTGCTACAGCTACAGTTCGAATATATTTGTTCCGACCGTCACCACTGCCAACAAAAAGTGTAGCGGCGCATGGAGCGGCGATTTTCTGAATTACCTGACCACATCTCGCATGGATGCTCTGAGAAAAGTGCTATTCGGCGGTTACCGCAGTACCGATAGTACAACGCAAACCGTTCTCGAGCGAGCGTATATTCCTCAGGACGCCCATAGCTGGGGGAAGGAATACACTAGTGTCTCGGTCGACGGTTATGACATCACCGAATACACCCCCCTCGCTCTTCCGGCTTCAGGTACCCGCCATCTATTTGCCAACACGACGCTGCTCAACACGACCGACCCTCTGCTCCGCGTATTGACGAACAGCTCGTACCGGATATGGGAATGGGTGTCGATCGAAAGGCCCGTGGCGGGAACACAATGCGCTACGGGAAACAATGTCCGTGCAAACTGTGCGGTAGCGGGTGGAACCACCTGGCAAATCGTGCCAGCGAGTTATTTTTCAGGGTTAACTCAAACGACGTACAACACCACTGGTTATGGTGTATATCCGAATAATACTGCCGAATTCAACTCGTTGGTCTCCGCGTACGGAATTCCTGCAAAGCTATTCGGCAGCGGATCTGTGTCGAACATCAACGGCAGCGGCAATCCCTTTGGACAGGACGATGACTATCTCACGATATTTCAGGGCAATTTGGTAATTCCTAGCGGAGAAAGTGGTGTCTACACGTTCGCTGTAGATGGCGATGATGCCATCGACGTGATTATTGATGGTGCCGTAGTCGCGAGTTGGTATGGCGCACACGGTAACTGCAACCCCAATAGCTGCACGCCTTATTCGGGAAGCGTCACGCTCACGGCTGGGACACATAGTATTGTCTTTCGTCACCAAGAACGAAGTGGCGGTGATAACTATCACTTGTATTGGCAGAAGACCGTGCCGACATCGGCGATGACCGATTACAACGTGCGCGTCCAAGTCTGTACGAGTGGTCTTCTGGAAGACAATTGCAAAGGTTATACCTCGGATGGCACGACCATCTATAAACCGACGGGATTGCTGCACGAACACGGTGAAAACGACTCGATGATGTTCGGTCTTATCACCGGTTCCTACACCAAGAATACGTCTGGCGGTGTCCTACGCAAAAACGTTCTCTCATTCACTAATGAAGTGAATCCAAGCACCGGGCAGTTTGTTTCCGGCTCGGGCGGTATTGTGGAAACGATTAGTAAACTGAAAACAGTCGGGTTCGGCGGAGATTATCAATACAACCAAAACTGCGGAGTACCGGAAGTCAATAACCCGCTAGCGGAGGGACGCTGCCGAATGTGGGGCAATCCTATCGGCGAGATGATGTATGAAGGTTTACGATATTTTGCCGGCAAAGCGTCTCCCACCACCGACTTTTCAAGCGGTGTCAATAACAGCGGTACCGACGACAATACGCTGGGGCTACCCCAACCAAATTGGCTGAATCCATACACCGGAAACATGGGAGCCAACTATTCTAATGGCTATCCTACTTGCTCAAAGCCGAGCCAGTTGGTGATCAGCGACGTTAACCCGTCGTACGATACGGACAAGCTGCCTGGCAGTTATTTCAACAGTTTTTCTGGGGACTTGACGGGGTTAAACGTGTCAAGCTCTGCTGACACGATTTGGGCCGGGGAGACTGAGACAACGGATATCTTTATCGGCCAATCCGGAAGCACCTATGACGGCGCGCCTACGCCAAAAACCGTTACCAGTTTTAGCAATATTCGTGGGCTAACACCCGAGGAACCGACGAGGCAGGGCGGTTATTATTCCGCAGCTGCCGCTCTATTTGGCAAAACTAACGATCTCAATAATGTCAGTGGCGACCAGAAAACCGATACCTTTTCCGTAGCTTTGGCTTCACCGTTGCCGCGGATTGAGATTCCTGTTGACGGAAGCACAGTTACGCTGGTGCCTTTCGGAAAAACCGTCGGTGGCTGCGGTAGCTTCAGTTCCGCTGCGGGTTCGTATCAACCGACAAACACTATCGTCGATTTCTATGTCGACACCATCAAGAACACCGGGGCGGCGAATCAGGATGCTACCGTCAATGACGGGAGAGCCTATGGCAAATTCCGTATTAATTACGAAGATTCTGAATATGGCTCCGATCACGACATGGACGCGATCGTGGAATACACGTTCACCGTCAACAGCGACGGTACAGTTACTGTTAGCCTGAATTCGAACTATGCGGCGGGCAGCTGTATCCAGCACATGGGATATGTCATTTCCGGAACCACCGCAGATGGTACTTATTTGGAGGTGAGGGATTCCGATACGGCGTCGGATGTCGATTATTTCCTCGACACTCCACCCGGCGAGCTACCCGGAGGAACCTGGCAAGATAATCAGTCGCTGCCCTTGAATGCAACGCGAACATTCACTCCGGGAGCGGCGACCGCATCGTTCATCAAACACGATCCTCTTTGGTATGCAGCGAAATGGGGCGGCTTCTTTGACAAGAAAGAACCTTCCACCAACCAAGGCAACAATCAACTGGACAGCGACGAGTGGGATCTCGACGGTAACGGCTCTCCGGACAGCTATTTCCTGGTGACGAATGCCGGACAATTAAACGACCAATTGACCAACGCTTTCAACGAAATCAAGGGCCGTATAGGGTCAGCAGCGAGTATTGCCACGAACTCGACGCGTCTGGATACAGGCACACTGATTTACCAGGCGAAATTCAACAGTACGGATTGGAGCGGTCACTTACTTGCGTTTTCGATTAATGCAGATGGCAGCATCAATGATGCCGACAGCAATGGCGTCATCGATGATGACGATGCCGTATGGGATGCAGCGGCCGGTATCCCATCAGAGTCTACACGCGAAATCTTCTCCTACGATCCGACGGCCGCAGGAACCAAAGGAATCAGCTTTACCTGGGCGAATCTGAATGCTGATCAAAAAGCCGCCTTGGATAGCGAGGATTTGGTCAATTTTCTCAGAGGCGATCAGTCCAAAGAGAAAAATAGCGGCCCATTCAGAAAGCGCACTCAGCTCTTGGGGGACATAATCAACTCCGATCCGTGGTTTGCCGGAGGCGAGAACTTCGGATATAGCATTCTTCCTGAAGGCGCAAGCGGCGTATACGAAGCTTTTCTCACCGCCAAAAAGAATCGGACACGGATGCTTTATGTCGGAGCGAACGACGGCATGCTGCATGCGATCAACGCGGGTACCTACGATTCCGACACGGGCTTGTTCGATTTAGGCAACGGCCAAGAAGTCTTCGCTTATGTTCCTAACGCCGTGATCAACAGCAATTTGGCTACGCTAGCGAGCGACGCATATGCCCACAAGTATTTTGTGGACGGCTCGCCGCGTGTGGGCGATGCCTATGTCAACGGCGCCTGGCGTTCGGTTCTTGTGGGGACGACCGGCGCTGGCGGACGGGGCGTGTTTGCGCTCGATGTGACGACACCCGGCTCCTTCGACGCTACCAACGTACTTTGGGAGTTTACTAGCGATAACGACACCGATCTTGGTTATACCTTACCTCAGGTTTCGATAGGACGAATGGCGAACGGCCAATGGGCGGCCATTGTCGCCAACGGTTACAACAGCACAAGTGACAAGGCCGTTCTTTTCATCATAAATCTCGCTGATGGCAGCCTTATCAAAAAAATCGACACCGGAGCAGCGGGAAATAACGGTCTTTCGACACCCATTATCGTCGACAGTAACAATGATCGGATCGTGGATTACGTTTATGCGGGCGATCTACACGGAAATCTTTGGAAGTTCGATGTGACCAGCGCCAATACCAACGGTTGGGGGGTGGCTTATAAAAATGGCTCAACGCCAGAGCCCTTGTTTGTGGCGTGCAGCTCGAACGCTACGCCTTGCACGGGCGCAAACCGGCAGCCGATTACCGCAAAGCCGCAAGTAGGACGGCCTGGAGGGGACCAAAATGGCGGGCTCATGGTTTACTTCGGTACGGGTAAATATTTTGAGGAGGGCGACAATGTGGTTGGCGCTAGTCCCCAAGTGCAGACATTCTACGGCCTCTGGGACCGAAACACCGGCAATAGAAATACGGATGTCATCGATGGAAGCCTTCGGACCGGCGCTACCTCGGTCTTGCAAGAGCAGACCATAGATCACGAAGTAACTTTGGGGTTTTTCGACCTGCGTGTCAGTTCGCAAAATGATGTCGATTATGATGAAAAAAGCGGCTGGTTCATGGATCTCAAAAAGCCGCCGCAGCCCGGCACGGCTGAGGGCGAGCGAGTAATCAGCGCACCGCTACTCCGCGGTGGGCGAATTATCTTCACTACACTGATCCCTTCCGCCAACCCGTGCGATTATGGCGGTACCGGTTGGCTGATGGAAGTGGATGCCATAACTGGCGCTCGGTTACCGAATACCGGAGCACCTTGGGACGTTTACGGAGAAGGCGGCACGCCGGATGGGCAGATAAACTCTCAGGATTTGGTAGACATAGGCGGCTCTGATTACGCACCGTCCGGGAAGAAGTCAAGCATAGGTATCATCAAGACACCTGGTGTGATTTCTGCTGGGGAGAAGGAGTACAAATACACAAGCGGCTCGAGTGGCAGCTTGGAGGTCACCACCGAGTCTGCCGGCACCCCCATGGGTAGGCAGTCTTGGGCGCAAATAAAGTAGTCGGGGAGAGATGTATGCTGGTGGGGAATCAAACATGATCAGATTCAGAGCTCGGTTCGGTTTTACCCTAATCGAACTTATGATTACCGTGGCGGTTGTGGCTATTTTGGCCAGCATCGCCTATCCGAGCTATCAGGCTCAACTCAGGACTAGCCGAAGGGCTGACGCCCAAGCTTCGTTGATGGAGCTTCAAAGTTTCATGGAACGCTTTTTTACCGAGAATAACTGCTATGAGAACAAGGGCGCCGACGGAAGCTGCTCAAGTTCGGGCGACAACGCCGATCCGGACTTGCCGTTTACGGTTTCACCCAGATCGGGCACAGCCTATTACAACTTGGCGCTAACTGCGGCTACGCCGAACAGCTATACGCTCAGAGCCACGCCGGTAGCAGGCGGTCCACAGGCAAACGACGGCATGCTGGAGCTCGACCAGACGGGTGCCAGGCGGTGGGATAAAAATAACGACGGTGATTTCGCTGATACCGGCGAAACAACTTGGGCAAAATAGCCGTGTTGGGAAGCAAGCCGACATTCACACAATTCGACTGCAAAGTTCGGATACCTTCAATCGTTCAATTTATTCTTTTTATCGCTGTGTCCGAGATGTTTTTCGGGCACGATTTCATCCCTTACCCGCTGTTTAAGCTCTTTCGCTTCGGGGAAGCGTCCCTCTTCCTTTCGGGACCATAGCACCGTGTTCCCGTGGCGCACTTCGAATACTCCGCCCGTGCCGGGAATCAGCGCCACTTCGCCGATCTCCTCCTCGAACGTGGTCAGAAGTTCCTGCGCCAGCCAGGCTGCGCGCAGCAGCCAGCGGCATTGAGTGCAGTATTCGATTTCGATGCGGGGTTTTGCGGTCATAGTTTCTCTCTCTTTGTAGGTCGGAAATCCCTTCCCGACGCAGCGGATTTGTCGGCAAAGGATGGCCGACCTACGGCACTTAAATTCAGATTCAGGGTTGAATGGCCTGCCAAAACAGTTTGACTCCCACGATCAGTACGACGATCGCGAACATTCGCCTGAGTTTCCGCGTCGGTAGCCGATGCGCGAGTTCAGCGCCGAGCGGCGCGAACGGAATACTGGTCGCCACGATGCCGGCAAAGGCGGGCAGGTAAACATAGCCTAGACTCCAAGCCGGCAACACTGGTTTTTCCCAACCCAGGGCAATATAGGTCAGGGAGCCGGCGACCGCTATGGGAAAACCGCAGGCGCTGGAGATGGCGACGGCGTTTCGGATCGGAAAATGGCATCTGACGAGAAAGGGCACGCTCAGTGTCCCGCCACCTATCCCGAGGATGGAAGAAACCGCGCCTATCCCTAAGCCGGCGGCTGAATATAGCCACCCGCTTGGCGTTCGACTTTGATCGCTTTTAGTCTTCACATCGATTAGAAGACGAGCGGCAACATAAAGCAGAAAAAGCGCGAAAATCAGTTTAAACCAATGTGCCGGCAATCGGTCGGCGATGATCGAACCGAGGATGGAGCCGATCAGTACGCCGGGTGCCAGCCGGAACACCGTACGCCAGCGTACCGCACCGAGGCGATGATGCGCATAAACCGCTGAAATGGACGTGACCACGATGGTAGCAAGCGAAGTCGCCACCGCCATGATCATGACGGAATTCGGTGGAAAGCCCCGTATTGAAAAAAACCAGACCAGAAACGGCACGATCACGACCCCTCCGCCGATCCCGAACAAGCCGGACAACACGCCGGCCAGGCTGCCGAAAGCCAGGTACAGTCCCAGTTCTTCCCACATGCGCTGCTCATCCGCGTTTAAAATAGGGGCCGTATGCTAACAGGAACCGGGGTCCAAGCTAAAAATCCATGAAAACTTATCTTGTCGGCGGTGCCGTAAGGGATAGCCTGCTCGGGCGACCGGTGGAGGAACGCGACTGGGTGGTCGTGGGCGAAACGCCGGAAAGCATGATTGCCCGAGGTTTTAAACCGGTCGGCAAGGACTTTCCCGTGTTCTTGCATCCAGAGACCCGTGATGAATACGCGCTCGCCCGCACGGAGCGGAAAACCGCGCCGGGCTACCGAGGCTTCGTCGTTCATGCCGAGCCGGACGTGACGCTGGAACAGGATCTGCTCCGCCGCGACCTGACCATCAACGCCATGGCCCTGGACGAGGAAGGCCGGCTCGTCGATCCCTATGGCGGCGCACGGGATCTCAAGGACCGGATTCTGCGCCATGTTTCGCCGGCATTCGGCGAAGACCCGGTGCGCATCCTCCGAGTGGCCCGCTTCGCTGCCCGTTTCGCGCAGCTCGGTTTTCGGGTGGCGGCGGAAACGTCCGATCTGATGCGGGGCATGGTGGCCGCCGGCGAAGTGGACGCTCTGGTGCCGGAGAGGGTTTGGGCGGAACTCGCCCGTGCCCTGTCCGAGCCGACTCCCAGAGCTTTTTTCGAGGTGCTGCGGGAGTGCGGCGCATTGGCCAGGCTGTGCCCGGAAATCGACCGGCTGTTCGGTGTCCCGCAGCCCGCCGAGCATCATCCGGAGATCGACACCGGTATTCATACCTTGCTGGTCCTCGACCAGGCGGTCCGGCTGAGTCCCGACCCGGTAGTGCGTTTCGCCGCCCTGACTCACGACTTGGGCAAGGGTTTGACGCCCAAGGAATTGTGGCCGAAGCATCACGGCCACGAAAAACTCGGGCTTGGCGCATTGGAGAGCCTTTGCCTGCGGCTGAAGGTGCCCAATGCCTATCGCAAGCTGGCTGAAAAAGTGATGCGCTACCACGGCCATTGTCACCGGGCGCTCGAACTGCGCCCCGCGACCGTGGTGGATTTGTTGCAGCGGCTCGATGCGCTCCGAGCCCATGCCTCCATGGAGGGTTTTCTTCTCGCCTGTGAAGCCGATGCCAAGGGCCGCCCCGGCTTCGAGAATCGGCTTTATCCGCAAGCCGAATGGCTGCGGACGGCGCGGGAAACAGCTCTGGCGATTCCGGTTCAACCGCTGTTGGAGAAAGGATTCAAAGGAGAGAGTCTGGGCCGAGAGCTGCGCCGGCAGCGGATCGACGCCGTGACGTCGTGTCGGCGGCAATTTTTGGAAAGCCGAAATTCCGGTTGAATGTAGCGTGGCAATGAATCCAAAACCTGCCGACATTTATCAGCCCCGCGATTTCATCGAAACCCACGAAGGGCTGATTTTCGCCGTCGTGGACGGGATGCTCGAGGATGATCGCGTGCTCTGTTTTCTTCGATACGCGCCGATCGGAGGAAAGCTCGCCAAAATGGGCACTGACGAAGCCAATGCTTACCTGCAAGCTCGGGCGCCCCGGTATCTGTTTTCGTCGAAGCGGCTGGACGCACGACTTCATGCCGTGCCGCAGGAAATCATATGCCGCCATCTCCGACCGCGGGATCGCGTGCAAGATTTGCTGAACTCGGTGCCACGAGACGAAATCGAGCGGAAAGCGATTCGATTGCTGCAAAAATTCGGTGCCTGCGGGCTGGACTTGGGCCGGGTCGGTTTGACCGGCTCTTTGTTGATCGGCGCGCAAACGCTGAAGTCCGATCTCGATTTCGTCATCTACGGACGTGAAGCGTTTTTCGAGGCTCGCGAGATCGTCGGACGCTTGATCGAGGCCGAAGAACTGCAAGAGCTGGACGATGCGGCATGGCGCGACGCCTACGACCGGCGCGGTTGTGCGCTCACGTTCGAGGAATTTCTCTGGCACGAGCGGCGCAAGTTGAACAAGGCGCTGATCGACGGGACAAAGTTCGATATCACCTTGGTGGACGAACTACCGTCCAAAGCATCGGGCCCCGTCCGCAAGTTGGGGCCGATCCTGCTTCGGACCCAAATAGCGGATGCGGCATACGCGTTCGACTATCCGGCCGTGTACCGATTGACGCATCCCGAGCTCACGGAAGCGGTCAGTTTTACCCACACCTATGCGGGCCAGGCCCTGACCGGAGAAACCGTCGAGATTTCGGGTCTGCTGGAAGAATCGCACTCGGGGCAGCGGCGCATCGTAGTGGGTTCCAGCCGAGAAGCTGCGGGGGAATATATCAAGGTGGTGTCCGAGCGGCGAACGCCCTGAATCCGAATAGGCAAACGTCATTGCGTTTGTTACATTTCCGCCCCTGCATCCCTTAAACCAATTATCGATATATAGAGATCGCGAAAGAACCGTCGCACGGGGGTTTTTCACGAACTCGGAGGAGAAAATTATGATCGGTGGCGTCATTTCGGTGCTGGTTTGCATATGGTTTTATCGCACGGCGCTGCGTCTCAACCTCAACGTGCTGCAATGGATCGTCGGCGCTTTGATCGTCTACTACGGAATCAAGGCGATCTGGATGTACGCCATCCTCAAGCCTTTGCTGGGCGGGTCATTCACGTATTACAGCGCGACCGCCGGCATCATGATGGAGGTGTCGGGCGCCCTGCTCGGCGCTTTGGGCGCTGCGCTGTTTCGCAACCTGGTCATGCTCAAGCAGGCCCGATGACTTTTGCCCGTGCGCGGTCGGCGCTTCCCGATTTCCGGGCGGTCATTCTTGACATGGACGGTCTGGCCCTAGACACCGAATCGACTTATTGCCACGCCTGGCGTTCGGCGGCGGCCGATCTGGGCTTCGATCTGAGCGAAGAATTCTGCCTTGGGTTGTTCGGCCGCCATGCCGATGACGTGGAACGGGCGCTTAAGACTGCACTTGGCGATGCGTTCGATCGCAGGTCGTTTCATGAATCCGCCGAACGCCACTGGCGGCGCTATCTCGACGAACACGGCATAGGGCCGATGTCGGGCCTGAAAGAGCTGCTCGCTATTCTGCGACACCGGGCGATTCCCTATGCGCTGGCTACCAACAGCGACGGTCCGTATGCATGGGAGTGCCTGCGGCTGTCGGGTATGGAAAAGACCTTTCAGGTTGTCGTGACCCGCGACCAGGTCGAACGGGGGAAACCGGCGCCCGACCTCTTTCTCGATGCGGCGAGACGTTTGAATGTTCCGCCGGACCTATGCCTGGTGCTGGAGGACTCGGAAACCGGCCTGGAAGCGGCCCGTGCGGCGGGAACTGTTCCGGTTCTGATTCAACGGCGCCACGAAATCCGCCGGAAACTGTCGAAGTGGGCGGCGCTCAGCTTTCCTAGCTTGCTAGATCT
>NZ_JBDIVO010000079.1:0-16271 GCF_039794385.1 Methylocaldum sp.
GCCGGGTTAATCCGGGGCAGGGATGCCCCGGCGCGGCGACAAGCCGCGTGAGCCCAGGCCGGGCGTGTACCGGGCCTGGGCGGCGGCCCGAAATACCAGGAGGGTATTTACGGGCCTGATTAATAAACCCGACGCCGATTACAGCAGACTTTCGACTCTAATACAGTCTGACCCTGTCGGCGGTGCTCGTGTTCGGTTTAATCCGCTGGTTGCAGGAGCGGCAGGCAAAGATCGTAGATCAGGGTAAGGCGTTTCTCGACGTCTCATGGCAGTAGAGATCATTTCAAAATTCGCGTCTTATCTTGCCCGCCAAGCCGGCTACCCGAGCTATGCCACACCAGGTGCGGCAATTCACACAGCAATCCGGTTCATGTATCGCCCAACCGCAAGGTTTCCGGCCCGCTTCCCATGGCATTTGTATTGCTTGAGCTCTTTGCCACCACGAGAAAGTGGCCTCGCTCAAGTCCGAAATAACAAAAACCAGCCGTAACCCCGTCCACCGTCAATGGACCATTCTTCCGCCTGCGTCAGCGATTTGTTCCTGGATCACCGGGAAACGCTCGTTCACACTCTGTTCCGTATGGTGGGCTGCCGGCAGACTGCCGAGGATCTGGCACAGGAAGCTTATGTGCGCGTGATGGGCGCGGCGGAGAGCCAACACGTCACCTACCTGAAAGCCTTTCTTTACCAAACCGCGCGCAATCTGGCTCTCGATCATTTGCGCAAGGCGAAGGTCCGCAGCCGGACGGATTGTCCGGAAGCCGATCCGGAGATCGTTGCCGAAATTCCGGCTTCGGCTCCGACACCGGAGCAGCATGCCGCAACGCAGCAGGATGTCGAAAGGCTGTTCGAAGCCTTGGCTGGCCTATGCGAGCGTCGGCGGCAAATTCTGATACTGCACAAGCTCCATCACTGGCCTTACGAACGCATAGCCAGCCATATCGGCCTGTCCCGCAGCGCCGTGGAAAAAAATGTCCACGCGGCGCTGGCTCATCTCGTATCCGTTTTGGGAGACGATATCTTCTGACGCCAGTGTGTTCCGGCACGCCCCGAACGTCTTATCCTATAACGCCTCCATTTCACGCGGACCCTATCCTCTTCATGACTTCCAACGGCGACGACGATCCCAAGGCGCCCGGCACGCCGCTAGCCGAGGCGCTGGCATGGTTCGCGCGGCTGCGGGACAGCGAAACCGGCGCGGCCGAGCGGGAAGCCTTCCTGGCCTGGCATGCAGCCAAGCCCGAAAATACCGAGGCCTACGCCCGCGTGGAGAAGCTGTGGAATTCCCCGGCTTTATCCGAGGCGCTGGCAAGATTTCCCGCCGCGGTCCCGCCGGTCGTCGCCCGAAGCCGGCGGCGAACGGCCCGCCGTTGGGCCTCGGCCGCCTCCGTCCTGCTGCTGGCCGGCTGGATTGCGGCTGCATCCGGGCTCATCGACCGCTGGCGCGCCGATTACACTACGGTAGCCGGCGAACAGCGCCGCATCGCGCTGGCGGACGGTTCCACCGTCGTCCTGAATACCGATTCCGCCCTGGCGCTCGATTTCAACAACGATCGGCGCGGCGTTCGCCTTCTGGCCGGCGAGGCCTATTTCGAGGTCCGGCCCGACAGCGCACGGCCTTTCATCGTCAGCACCGGCAACGCGACCGTGCGGGTGGTGGGCACCCGGTTCGCGGTTCTGGCCGGGGAGACAACCTCGGTCGCCGTCGACAGCGGCATCGTCGCCTGCGGCAACGAGAAAGGCGCAAGCGTTAAGGTAACGGCGGGGCAGCGCGTATCGATCTCAAAGGAAACGGTCACGCCGCCGGAGACCATCGACCCAGGACGCGCCTTCGCCTGGCTCAACAAGCGGCTGATTTTTAAGGATCAATCCTTGGCGTACGTATTGAATGAAATCGACCGCTATCATCCCGGCGTCATCGTCATCGCCAGCGGGAGGCTTGCGGAGACCCGCGTCACCGGCAACTACAAGCTCGACGACACCGCCGCCGTGGTCCGTGCCCTCGCGGACATCGCCGGCGCCCGCGTCACGACCGTCTCGCCCTATCTGACGGTAGTGCGTTAGAGCGTTAATCGGCGTGCCCCTGGGTATGCCGGAAACGCGTTTCGCTTGCCGTAGCCCGTGAAATGACCGTAGGTTGCAATCGCCCATTTCAAGGTCGCCGAAACTATAGATACCGTCTTGGAAATCAAGACGCAAGCCGCGGGTCGAGCGGCGCAATGTCGCGAAGGGATTCGCGACCTACGGCGGCTTATCCCGGCCCAAAATGTAGGTCGGCAATCCTTTGCCGACAAAGACGCTGAATGCGCGATGAAAATTCTTTCGTCGCGAGGTGTGTGCTCCCACCCCCTAAAACGTCTCGGTAACCAGAGCCTGAATCAGGCATACGACACCGGCATTGGGAGCATTCATGACAAGAACAACAAATCATCAGTCCACCGTCATCCTCTCACGGACGCTCACTCGAGTCGCCATTGGCATCACGCTGACTTTTCCGCCATTGTCCTTCTCCCCGCGAGCCTCGGCTGCCGAAGCTGCCGCCCGGAGCGAGCAGGCGATGCCGTTTTCGATTCCCGCCCAGCCGTTGGAAGACGCGCTGAACGAATTCATAGCCGTCACAGACTGGCAGGTCGGCTTCCCGGCGGAGCTCGCGAAGGGCGCGCGTTCCCCCGGCGTCGCCGGACGCTATCCGCCGTCTGAAGCCCTGAGAAAGCTCCTTGCCGGAACCGGCCTCGTCTATCGTCATACCGGGGCTAGGGCCGTCACGCTGGAACGGGCTCGGGAGCCGATCCGTCCGGCCATGGCTGACAACCAGGAAGTGCATCTGTCCCCCGTTATGGTGAAAGACGAGGCGCTGGAAGAAACAGATCGGGGCAGCTACACCGTAACCCGCAGTTTCTCCGCCACCAAGACCGACACGCCGATCATGGACACGCCGGTGTCGATACAGGTAGTACCCCGCGCGGTCATGCAGGATCAACAAACCACGCGCATAAAGGATGCATTGGAAAACGTCAGCGGTGTGCGCCCCCAAACCAGTTTGGGCCGTGGCCACGGCTTCCTTATCCGAGGCTTCAAGAACCAGCGCGTATTTCGTAACGGCCTTGTCGCGGGCGGCATTTCCGTCGGGGAAGCGCCTGAGTTTGATACGGCCAATTTGCAAAGCGTCGAGGTATTGAAAGGCCCCGCGGCCATTTTATTCGGCCGCATCGAACCGGGCGGGATGATCAACGTCGTGACCAAACGTCCCGAGAATACGCCCTATTATTCATTAGAACAGCGTTTCGGCTCTTACGATTTCTATCGGACGGAGTGGGACGCGACCGGAGCGATTACCGAGGACCGGTCCTGGAGCTACCGCTTTGCCGGCGCTTATCAGAACAACGAATCGTTCCGCGATTTCAATTTCAACGACCGGATCCTGGTGCAGCCTTCCGTGACTTGGCGACCGACTGATGCCACGGAAATGACCCTGGAAGTCGAAGCTTTGTATCAGGAATACCAGGCCGATCGGGGATTGTTCGCCATCGGCGACCGCCCGGCACCTATTCCCATCAGCCGCTCCTTTATCGATCCCGACGACCCGATCGATACCTTGTCGAGGGTCAATCTCGGCTTTACTTTAAGCCATGCCTTTAACGAAACCTGGACTTTACGTAACCGCTTCTTGGCTTCGTTTAACGAAGACAGCAATTTGTCCGTGAAACCGGCGAATGCCTTTACCGTTCAACAGTTCCTGGATCCCGGCACCGGCAACCGTACCTATCTCCGCAATATCTTTTCTCAAGCCGCTGAATCCGAAACCTATACCACCAACCTCGATCTGACCGGGAATTTGGAGCTTTGGGGAACTAAACACCAAACCTTGGTCGGTTTCGACTTCCTGCGATCGACGGGCACCTATCTGACCCGAGGGGATTTCATGAACCCCGTACCGGGCCTGGAAATCGACATTTACAATCCGGTCTACGGCATCGACCGTTCGTTTTATGCGAATGCTCTGGCAACGCCTTTTCCGGCGGGAAGCAATCATTCCTATTTCAGGGATGAGTGGTACGGCGTGTATTTCCAGGATCACATCACGCTCTGGGACACGCTCCACGTCCTGGGAGGCGGGCGCTATGACTGGGCAGAGACCGGTCGCGGGCTCGGCGACTCGTTCAGCGCCGCCGAAGCCAATCTGCCGTCGCGTAAGGACGAAGCCTTCAGCCCCCGGGTCGGCATTCTTTATCAGCCCTGGTACTGGCTGAGCGTTTACGGCAACTGGACCACTTCATTCGGCGCAAACAACGGCATTACCGCCAGCGGCGCCACGGTCGATCCGGAAATCGGCGAACAATTCGAGGCCGGTGTCAAAACCGAGCTTTTCGACCAGCGCTTGACGGCTACGCTGGCCTATTATCATCTGACCAAGGAAAACATCCTGACGCGGGACTTCAGCAGCCCGAACCCGAATGCCGTCGCCCCGATCGGCGAAGCGCGCAGCCAGGGCATCGAGCTGGATGTGTCCGGACAGATCACCGACGAACTCAGCCTCATCGGCAGCTATGCCTTTACCGACGCGCGTATCACGAACGACAACGAAGGTCGTCAGGGCAACCGGATGAACAACGTGCCCGAGCACGCGGGCAGTCTCTGGCTCAAGTACGATATCCGCCGCTACGAGCCGCTGAACGGCCTGAGTTTCGGCGCCGGCGTGTTCATCGCCGGTCAGCGCGAAGGCGACGATGCCAATACCTTTGTCTTGCCGGGTTACGTCCGCCTGGACGCCTTTGCCGCGTATCGCTACCGACTCGGCGATGCCAACCTGATCGCGCAATTCAATATCCGCAACCTTCTGGACAAGACCTATTACGAATCGACCGATCCTTTCCAGAACGCGCCGCCACGTGTCGGCATCTATCCGGGCGCCCCGCTGACCGCGATGGGTTCGATTCGGCTGGAATTTTGATCGAATGAGGGAGGAATGATGAATCGATGGATGAGCGTCGTACGGCAATCCCCGAATGGCGTCGACGCATGGCGGGCCGCGCGCTTGTCGCGGCTCAAGGCGCGCCGAAAATTGTGGCTCGAAGTCCACGGCTGGCTGGGGCTGATACTCGGATTCTGTCTCGCGATCTTCGGCATTACCGGCAGCGTTCTCGTCTTCTACGAGGAAACCGACGACTGGCTGAATCCCGGCGTCATTGCGTTGGCGAATCTGGTAGAGGGACAAGAACATTTCCGCCCGGTGGACGACATCGTCGAAGCGGCTCGCTCGGTGATGCCGGACCGAGCGCAAATCGGCTCGATCATTTACCCCCGGCATGACCGGCGGGCGTATCAATTCTTCTACCGCGTTGTCACCGACAACGAATCCACGCCCGAACTCCGGCATGTCTTCGTCAACCCCTACACGGCCGAGGTGACCGGAACACGGGCCGTGATCGAACGGGGCCGGTGGCTTCCGGACGGCTTCGTGCCTTTCATGTTCCAGTTGCATTTTGCCCTGCTGGCGGGTAATACCGGCGCGGTCGTCGTCGGAATCATGGGCGTGATTTCGATCATTTCGGTGCTCACCGGCTTGATCGTATGGTGGCCGCTGACCGGCAAATGGCGGCGGGCATTGACCATCAAGCGGGCTGCCAGTCCCGAGCGCCTCAATCACGATGTTCACCAAACCTTCGGCTTTTACACCGCCTTGATCATGCTGGCGGTGCTCCTGTCCGGCGTGTACATGAACCTGCCCGATCATTTCAAGGTGCCGGTCAAACTGCTTTCGCCGAACAGCCGGTCTTTTACGGACAATCCGCAATCATCCCCGGCGGCGGGACGCTCTCCCATCGGTTTGGATCGCGCCCTGGCCAGCGTCCGCCGGAGCTATCCCGAGGGAAGGGTCAATTGGCTGCGCCTTCCAGAAGGCGAAACGGGTGTCTACACCATCAGCATAAGGGACGTACCCGGTCTCAGCCGTTTTTGGTCGGAGCGGCGGGTGACGGTGGATCAATATTCCGGTGAGATATTGACGGTCCACGATCCCGACACCCGAACCGCCGCCGGCGACACGTTTCTGGACTGGATGTGGCCGCTCCATTCAGGCAAAGCCTTCGGCTGGCCCGGCCGCATCCTGATCTTTCTCACCGGCCTCGCCTGCCCGGTGCTGTACGTCACCGGCGTGATCCGCTGGCTGCAGAAGCGGCGGGCAAAGCGGTCCAAAAAGCCGCCCCGGCCCGCGGGTTGGGGGGAGGCGAGGAATCGAATTACCGGCCGAAGTAATTGACGACGATTTTTCCTCCCGACATCACCCAATCCGGGGATTCCAGGCGTTTGAAGTTTTCCAGCGCATTACCCTTGACCGCGATGAGGTCGGCGGGAGCACCGACGCTCAGGGTGCCGAGCGGAGCGAGACCCAAGACTTCTCCCGCTTTGGACGTGGCGGTACGGAACACCTCCAGGGGCGTCATCCCGGTCAGGTGCGCCATCAGATGAAGCTCCTGGGCATCGATGCCCCAGGGAATTTCCGTATGGGCGATTTCGGCGCCGTAGTAAAGCTGGGCGCCCAGGCTCGCCAATTTGGCGGCATTCGCGTGTATCCCGCGGCAATGAGACAGCGTATCGATAGTCGTGATGATCCTGACGCCTTGTTGAACGGCCTCGTCGAGCAATTCGTCGGGTATGGGCTCGCAGGGGACATGGGCCCACTCGTCGACGCCGGCCGCCAGTGCTCGCGCTACGCCCTTGGGTTCCGCCACGTGGGCCGATACCTGTTTGCCCAGCTTATGCGCCTCCTCCACTACGGCGCGGACGATTTCCTGGGACGGCATCGGCCAGGGCGGCGGCGGCGACGCCGGATGTCCCGTGCTCCAGGACGCGCCCTCTTCGCCGCCGGGTTCCAGTGCGATCTTGATGACGGCCGCACTGCCGGCAACCAGGTGTTGCACGAGTTGCCGAGCCTGCTCGACGGATTCGACCGGCGCCGCCACCTCGCCGTGCCCATGGCCATGACCGGGCTGGCCGAACACCGGGATGGGATAGCCGCCGGGCACGGTGATGATGGGACCGGCCGTCAACAGGCGTAGCCTCCCGTCGCCGCCGGAGGGCGCCAGCAAGGGCCCGCCCACGTCGCGGACGGTGGTGACACCGTGGCGCAGCACCGTTTCGCGCGGCACGTTCTGGAAGGCCAAATGGCCGTGCAACTCGATGAAACCGGGAAGCAGGGTGGCATCGCCAAGATCGACGATGCGCGCGCCGTTATTGCGCACCTGCCGTGACGGCCCAGCGCCCGCCACCTTGCCGTCGACGATCAGAACCGCGTAATCGGTATTCATATTGACGCCGTCGAATACCCGTGCAGCTTGCAGGATCAGCGGCTTGGAACCGTTGCCCGCAGCCCGCGTCTGCTGCGGGAACGTCCCGATGATGCCGATAAGCAGAAGCACGGTCAGAATCGGATTTTGCCGTAATCCGAACCGGATGATGGGTTTGGAATCCACGTAATGTCCTCGTGTCTTGCGGTTTTTGCGGATCTGTCGGGACCGAAAGTGATCGACCGGAATCCGGGCGAATGCCTCCCCTATGGCCGGAAATGTTACGGGCAAGATATGTACCACTGCGGAAAGTTCCGGGAATCGCGCATCGGCCAGGCGCTCCGCCAAGGCAATAGACGCATGGTCCGGCCGTTTTATCCGAGGCGGTCGGGGGGATTGCCCCCGCGACACACGATCTTTCCGCCGATTCCCACTGCGGCAAATGACACATACGGACTGCGCCGGATAGCGGCACGCTCCCGATCCGGAACCACGGGATTTTCGTATGGCACTGTTGCATAAAGACTTTCCCACAGGGCTTGCGCTGCCGTGTACGGATGGCATCGAGCTTGCTTTTTCAGTCCAGGTATTAACCTGGACCGAGACCAACCGTTTCCTCCGATCCATCCGACGCCATTCATGTCCTCCCTCACCCACGACCAGATTTTCCGGCTTTTTCGCGATTACCGCGATCCGATCGTGGCCTTTCTGGTGCGCCGCGTGCAGTGTCCGGAAACCGCGCAGGATCTGAGCCAGGAGACTTATCTCCGCCTGGTGCGCAAGGACGCGCTGGCGCATGGGGACAACCTGCCGGCCTACCTGTTCCGCACGGCGGAGCGCCTTGCCATCGATTATTTGCGGCAAAACCGGCAAACCTTCGTCAGCGCCGATTCCCTGGCCGACGATCTCACCTGCCCCAAGCTTTCTCCCGACGAACTGGCATCGCTCCGTCAGCAGTGCGAAATCCTGCTGGACGCCATCGCATCGTTGCCCGGAAAGTGCCGGCACGTGTTTCTGCTGCGGAAGATCGACGACTTGAGCTACGGCGAAATCGCGGCGCGTCTCGGGATTTCCGAAAAGACTGTACAGCGCCAGTTGGTCAAGGCGATGCTGCATTGTCACCGGCGCATGCAGGATCCGCAGTTCGGGTTAAACGGGAATTTCCGCTGATGCCCCCGTTCGACGGACCTCACGATCGCATTCTGAAACAGGCCATGGAGTGGTTCGTAAGCCTGCAATCGGAAAATTGCAGCGACGAGGATCGTACCCGGTTCTCCGCCTGGCTGGCGCAAAGCGAAAAGCACCGGGCGGCCTACGCGGAGGCCGAGCAGGTGTGGACCAGCATGGACAGTTTGCGGAAGATTCCCGTGCCCGGCCTCGACGAAGCCCGCCGGGCGCGCCCCCGGCCCTCCGCCCTGCCGACCCTCCTCCTGTCCATCTTGCTGACGGCTGTGCTGACCGCGGGATGGTGGTATGAATTCCGGGTCGAAACCACCCGCTACGCCACGGCCATGGGCGAAAGGCGCAGCGTGACGCTGGCCGACGGTTCCCGCATCGATCTCAACACTTCCACCCGGATCGCCGTGCACTGGTCGAGATGGAGCCGGAAAGTCGAGCTGGAATCCGGCGAAGCCTTGTTCAGCGTGACCCACGATGCGCACCATCCTTTCGTGGTGGAGTCCGGAGATCTGTCGATCCGCGATGTCGGCACCCGGTTCGACGTTCGCAAATGGCCGGAACAGGTCACGATAGCCGTGCTGGAAGGCGAGGTCGAACTGGAAGATGCGCGCCATGCCAAGACACAGCGGTTGAAGGCGGGTGAACGGAACTGCTACCGCGAGAGCACCGGGCTCGGATACCGGCAACGGGCGGACGCGGAGCAGATCGAAGCCTGGACGCACGGCCGCCTGGTATTCAGGCACGCCCCGCTGGCCGAAGTTGCCGCCGAACTGGAACGCTATCACCCGGTGCGCTTCGTTATCGCCGACCCCGCCCTCGGCCGGGAGACCCTGAGCGGCGCTTTCGATGCCGACGATCTGGCCCCCTTCCTCAATGCCGTCGAGAAAATTTTGCCGGTCCGGGCGGAGCGCTCGAGCGGCGACACGATTGTGCTGGAGCGGTCCACGCGGAGATGAGTTCTTCCCCCTTCGACAAAAAAATGTCCGGTTTGCCCGCTCTCCTTCGTTAAGGAGTTTTGAAGACGATCAGCCGTCGCAAGACCCATAACCACAACAAAGGAGACGACCATGGTCCATAGCGACCGCCCCGTTCGCAAGCCGGGGCATCGGGGGAAAGCACTTCCGAAACCGTCCGCTCTGGCGCTGATTTTCGCCTTGGCCGGACGCGACGCCCTTGCGGGCGCCGACCGCTTCGATTTCGATTTGCCCGCACAGCCGCTGTCCGCCGCCCTGGACAGCGTGGCCGACACATCCGGCATCAAGCTCATGTACGCCGACGCCGCGGTGCAAGGACTCAAGACCCAGGCGGTGCGCGGGCGCATGACGGCCGACGAGGCCTTGAAGCGGGTGCTGGCCCGGAACGGCCTGCGTCACGAATGGGTGGACAAGACGCTGGTGGCGGTGAAGGAGGATCCGCAGGCGCCGAAGGACGCCAGCGTCGCCCTGGACCTGGTATCCGTTACCGATTCGGCGGAGGACGAAAACCCCGGCTATGCCGCGATCCGCACCTCCACCGCGACTAAAACCGACACACCGATCATGGAGACTCCCGTGTCGATCCAGACGGTGACTAGACAGGTGATGGAGGATCAACAGGTGGTGCGCGTGGAAGATGCCATCAAAAACGTCAGCGGCGTGCAGAAGAATTTCGGTTTTGGCGATCTGCGCGAAAACTTCACGATCCGTGGCTTCACCGCCGATGCCCAGATTTACCGCAATGGCGTCCGCTTGGGGCGAACCACGTTCGAAACGGCGCATTTGCAGCAGATCGAGGTTCTGAAGGGGCCATCCTCCGTTCTCTACGGCCGTATTCAGCCGGGCGGGATGGTGAACCTGGTGACCAAGCAGCCGCTCGATCAACCGTACTATGCGCTGCAGCAGCAGTTCGGCTCCTATGATTTCTATCGAACGACCATAGACGCGACCGGGCCTTTGACCGATGGTTTGAACTATCGCGTCAATCTGGCCTATCTCAATTCGGATTCATTTCGCGACCTCGTGGATCAGGAACGGGTATTTTTCGCTCCTTCGATCAGCTGGAAACTCGGTGAACGAACCACTTTCAATCTGGCCCTGGAATACACCCACGAAAATTCGGTCATCGACAGCGGCATCGTCGCCCTCGGTGATCGCCCGGCCAAGGTCAAGCGCAGTCAGTTCATGGGCGACCGAGGCGATTTCACGCAACACGACGGAATATTGCTGGATTTCAACTGGTCCCATGCCTTCAACGACGACTGGGCACTCAAACACACTTTTATCTACGATGACCGGGATTACCGGGAAAGTTATCGACCGGTCGTCGATTTCGGCAACGACGAATATCATCGCGGCTTGTGGCAGGTCGAAAATCCCCGGCGCACCTATGCCACGAGCCTGGATTTGAACGGAAAGTTCGAAACCTTCGGCGTCAAGCACAATCTCCTGCTCGGCGGCGATTATTATCGGCGCCAGGAACTCGGCGAAGGTTGCGCCGGCCCCGGACAGTCCGGCAACTGCTTGCCCTGGCCTCCCGGCATGGACGGCTTCGACCCGTTCAACCCGCGGGGAAATCCCGCGTTCAATTTCGACACCCATCGCTTTCCGTCGCGCCGGAGCTTCAACTACGACACGGCATCCCTGGAAGAGTGGTACGGGCTGTACTTCCAGGATCAGATCACCCTGTTCGACCAACTGCATATCCTGGGCGGCGGACGCTACGACTGGATTCATCAGAAGAACACCAACCGCTGGAACCACTTGCTCTTCACCCAGAACCAGTTCGATGCCTTGGAAACCCAGTTTTTCAGCCCGCGTGTCGGCATCCTCTACCGTCCTTTCGAATGGTTATCGCTATACGGAAACTTCGTGGAGTCCATCGGCAGCAACCTGGGCCGTTCCTTCAGCGGCGAGATCCTGACGCCGGAAACCGGCACGCAGTACGAGATCGGAACCAAGACCGAATTCTGGGACGGCCGTCTCATCGCCAGCCTGGCGTATTACCACCTCACCAAGGAGAACATCCAGGCGGTCGATGTGGCGAATTCGGCTAACAGTACCTTCTATAAGACACAGGGACAGGCGCGCAGCCAGGGTATCGAGCTGGATGTGGCCGGCAGGATTACCGAGGATCTAAGCGTTATCGGAACCTATGCGTTCACCGATGCCCGAATCAAGCGGGACAACCAATTCCCCGACAACGAAGGCAATCGGCTTCCCAACGTTCCGGAGAACTCGGGCAGCCTCTGGGTCAAATACGACCTGCCGTTCGAATTCGTCAAAGGGCTGAGCCTGGGCACTGGTGCCTATGTCGCCGGTCAGCGGGAGGGAGATAACGAAAACAGCTTTCAGCTACCCGGTTACGTGCGCTGGGACGCCATGGCGGCTTATCGCTTCAATGTCGGGCCGACGCGGCTAACGGCGCAAGTGAATGTCACCAATATTCTGGACAAGACTTACTTCAAAGCGACCAACATGCTGGATGGCGCACCACGCGCAGGAATCACCGTCGGCGAGCCGTTGACCGTCCTGGGGTCGTTACGTCTGGAGTATTGAACGAACACCGCCACCGGAATATCCCGTCTCGTTCATCGTTCCGGGAAACCGGACGAGACGGGAGACAGGAACCGAACATGAATCGAACCGTCACCCCCTCCACCCATCGAAGGGTTCGCGAAAGCGGGAGAAGCCGCCGGCTGAGACGTCTCCAGGCCCGGCGCAGGCTTTGGCTGAAAGTCCACCTTTGGCTGGGGCTGGGGCTCGGTTTGTTCCTGGCGGTGATCGGAGTCACCGGCTCGGTGCTGGTGTTCTGGCATGAAATCGACGAGTCCCTGAACCCTGACCTGTACCGCGCATCGATCCCGCCCGGACCAGAGCGCAAGCCCTTGGATGAGATTCTCGCCGCAGCCGAGCGAGCCGCGGCGCCGGGCTGGGAGTCGGGCTGGCTCGACGCGCCGGCCGGTACGGGCATGAATTACGTGTTCAGCTTCTACTATCCCGAACAAACACCGACACCGCCGCCGGAGGAAGCGGTCGCGCTCAACATCGCCGTGAATCCCTACACGGCTGAAGCGGTAGGCCGGCGCGTCTTCTATCACGCCCGGAATCCGCTCCGGCATTGCCTCATCGGCTTTGTCTTCAAGCTCCACTATGCTCTGCTGCTGAAGGACTTCGGCGTCATTCTGGTGGGTGCGATGGCCGTGCTTTTCCTGATTTCCGTTCTCACCGGCCTTATTCTTTGGTGGCCCCTGGACAGCAAATGGCGGCGGGTGCTCACGATCAAGCGCCGCGCCAGTGCCGTGCGCGTCAACCATGACCTGCATCAAACCTCGGGGTTTTATACCTTGATCGTACTCCTGGCGCTGCTGATATCGGGGTTTTACTTCAATCTTCCGGAGCAGTTCCGCTGGCTGGTGGAACGCTTTTCGCCCCTGACGCCGGAGCCCACCGCATCGGGCAATCCGGGCACGAATATGCCTTCAATCAATTTGGAAGCCGCCCTGGCGCGGTCGGAATATCCGGGCGGCGTGCCGCAGTTCTATTCGTTTTCCCCAAGCGACGAGGGGCTCTTCACCGCTTGCTACCGAGACATCCCCGAATTGCGCCCCCACGTGCTCGATTCCCGCTGTCTGGTGCTCGACCGGCGCAGCGGCGAGCTCCTGCAGGTGCGAGATCCCGCCCATGGCAGCGGCGGCGACGTGTTCGTGCAATGGCAATGGCCGCTGCATTCCGGAAAAGTCTTCGGCTTACCCGGCCGCATCCTGGTGTTCCTCTCCGGCCTCGCCTGTCCGGTGCTGTACGTCACCGGGATCATCCGCTGGCTACAGAAGCGGCGGGCCAGGCAGTTCAAGAAACCGGCACAGAACCGTGGATTCGGGTGAGGAACGATCTCAACCTGCCGTCGAATTCAGAGAGCCGACCGGATTAGCGGGTGAAGTAATCGACAATGCTTTCCATTCGGACATCACAACTCCCGGAGCTCTGGAAGTTTGCAGTTTTCGAATGCGCGCAATGAGGTCGGCGGTGTGTCGTTGCGCGTGATGCAAGACGGGACGATCTCCCTTACCCTAAACAAGGACCATCGGCATCATCTCATTCTCGACCAGTACCACGCGGCACCGATAGCAATGGTAAGCAGGGTTACCGGCACCCCCACCATCGCATGACGTCGCCAGGTGATCACGATGTTCCGGCGTGCCGCTGCGTCCACGACGATGATGTTCGCGATGCTTCCGATGATCAGCAAATTGCCGGCGAAGGTGCTCGACAAGGCGAGGAGCAGCCCCGCGTCCGGATGGGTGGCCATGGGCAGGAGCAACATCACGGCAGGTACATTGGACACGACGTTGCTGAGCAGGAAGGATGCGCCATAAAGCGGCCCGAGATCGTGCAAGTCGAGTCCGGCGTTCGCCAAGGCCGACACGGCCTGCTTGGGCAGCGCCGTCATCTCCAGGGCATGGTTGACTATGAATAGCCCGATGAACATCAGGATGATCTGCCAATCCACGAGACCGAGCATATGTCTCGAATGAAGTTTCCGCGACAGCAACAGTACGCCGGCGCCGCCTAAAGCCAATATTTCGCGCGGCCAACCGGAAAACAGAAACGCCGCGAACAGCGCGGCTGCAACGCTTAGCCCTTTTATCGTCTGCCAAGGATCGAAACGCGCATGCCGTTCGAGACGCGGGTCTTGGTCGACTCCGATCCGGCTCGGCTCGAACTCCCAACGTCCGCGCCAGCACAGTGCGATCAGCAGCCAGGTTATCGCAAGCCCCAGGCCCACCGGAACCGCGGCGTCTCGAAGATAATCGACGAACGACATTTTCAGGGTCTCGCCGATCAGCATGTTTTGCGGATTTCCGATGAGCGTGGCGGCCGAGCCGATGTTGGACGAGCAGGATAAGGCGAGCAGAAAAGGCACCGGATCGAGGCGACGATTCAGGCAGACGTCGATCAATACCGGGGCCGTCGCGAGACAGACGACGTCATTGCTGAACACGCTGGAAAGCCCCGCCGCCGCAGCGATCAGGGCCGCCAAGAACACAGCTGGACTCACCCGGAGCGTGCCGAGTTTTTCCGTCACCAGCGTATAAAATCCGCCCAGCCGCAACTGAGCCGAAATGACCATGAACGAGAAAAGAAGAATCAGGGTGGGAACATGAAGCGCCCTGCCCGCTTCCTCGAGCGTGAGCGACTCGGTGGCAATCAGAGCGATCGCGCCGAGCACCGCAATGCCTGTCCGATCGAGCTGGAGAAAAGGCAAGCCGCCCAAAATCATGCCGATATAAACGAGGGAGAAAACGATAACGATCATAGCGATCACGATTGAAGGTCCGATTCCGCAAAATGGCGCGAAGTATAACCTGGCGGCACCTTCCGGAGCTCGATACCTGCCCGTGTCGCGGCAAATCCGGCTGCCTGCGGCCGGACCGCGGTATTCATCGAAAAACGACAGGCGTAACGGTGTTTATCTCGATATTCGGTAGAAACACAACCGGCTCGGCTTAATCTCAAGGAATCGTCTTTTTGTCACACCGGCCGATCACTCGTAATGTATTGCTTACATAATTTCCGGAATTCAAAAATAGCCCGTATGATACTTAGTTAGTCGAGTAACATGACTGTCCGCTCATGAGATATCGGTCCCGGCAGGAGTCATAGATGCGTGTTCCATACTCCGTTGAAGCATCGGCCATATCTTGCTCGCTCCTGAATCATCAAAACCGTTTTTCGAGTGGTTTTTACTGTACATAATATTCCTCTGTCCGTTATGATTGCCTCATCTTCATTGATCATGCTGAGATTCACCTGATACACTCGGGATCCATCGTTAACCGGAATATCATCGGCTAACGAGAGTGACTTTAAAATGGACTTTAAAGCCATGGCAGGATTGCTATATGTCAAACCCAGAATCAGTTATCAAACCGATCGAGCGGGATTCTCTTACATTAACCGAGTCTGCTTTTCGATTATCTTGGCTTTTGCCAAGATCGTTATACAAAAACAAACTCTCGATACTGATGTATCATGGCGTAGTGCGGCGGCCGTTATCGGTGCCGGATTACTGCTTTATTACCGAGGCTCAGTTTCGAGAGCAGATGGAATACCTCGCCAAGTATTGCCGAGTCGCCGCTTTGCCGGACGCGATTCAGCGGCTGCGATCCGGATCCATCGACCGTCCGACCGTGGTCATTACGTTCGACGACGGTTATCAAAATGTCTTTGACGTCGCTTTTCCGATCCTGCGGGAATTTCATTTTCCGGCAACGGTATTCGTAAACACCGGCTTTGTCGGAACTTCGAAGACGATTTGGTTTTGCCGCTTGATTCAGGCGATCGCAAATACGTTTATGCCGACTCTTGAATGGCAAGGCCTTAAATTTAACCTATCCACAGTAAACGCCAAGGCCATTGCATCGAGAAAACTACAGTGTTACCTCAAGAAACTGGAACACTGCGATCTTCTGGAACAGCTCGAGCGAATTATCGAGAAGCTCGAGGTTGATAGCAGTCTTCTCGATTCCTCATCGGATTTTCGGATCATGGATCGGGACGCGATAACTGCCATGACTAACTCCGGGCTAATCCATTTTGGGGCTCACACGGCTTCTCATTCGATTCTAACGAGAGTTCCGCTTAAGGCAGCACGTGATGAAATCGACGAAAGTATTGGTTCGATATCCGACTGGACGGGCCAAGCTTGCCGGTTATTCGCATACCCGAACGGTGGGTCCACCGATTACGATTACAAAATAATTCATATTCTTAAAGACTTCGGAATCCTCGCAGCAGCAACGACCATTCAGGGACCGAATACGGCACATAC
>NZ_JBDIVO010000080.1:0-15989 GCF_039794385.1 Methylocaldum sp.
CTGGTATTTCGGGCCGCCGCCCAGGCCCGGTACACGCCCGGCCTGGGCTCACGCGGCTTGTCGCCGCGCCGGGGCATCCCTGCCCCGGATTAACCCGGCCTATATTTATAGGCCGGGTTAATAATCGCTCAAGATGCCCCTCGACGCGTCTCCCGTGAGCGTACGTTTGGTAGTCCCGGAGACGGAATCCCCGCCGATGATCACCGGCCTCGAGATAAGAAAGTCGTACTCACCGATTCGGCATTGCTTCCGCCGTCTGTAAGGCCGTCATCGAGTGGCGTTTCCTCGGGTTCTACACAGTCGGCCAGGAATATTTCATCGAAGTTGTCGCTATTGCCCCCGGTCAGGTCGGACCTCGACACGAAGGCGATGCGTCTCCCGTCGAAACTGATCGAAGGACTGATACTGCTGCCCGCCGCGGCATCGGTGACCGGCGTAAAGGCGCCGGTAGTGATATCGAATAAGACGATTTCGAGACTGCCGTCGGGGTTGGTCCCGGTTAAATCCCGGCCGGACACAAAGGCGATACGGGCGCCGTCGCCACTAATCGATGCGGAGTAGTTCTCGAGGAGAGGGTCGCCCTCGGTGGAATAGGTGATCTGCGTGAGTACGCCCGCGGTCGCGTCGAACAGGAAGATCTCGTCGTTGCCGTCGGTGTTGCCGCCCGTCAGGTCCTGGTTGGAGTGAAAGGCAATGCGGGTACCGTCGGCATTGATGGATGGAGCGAAGTTGCCGATTCCGGCCGCGCTTGCGATGGAGTTGGTGAGCTGCGTCGTGGCGTTGGTCGCTGTGTCGAACAGGAATATCTCCCGGTTGAAGTCGGGATTCCCGCCGGTCAGGTCCTCATCGGATTCGAAGGCGATGCGGGTGCCGTTTGCGCTGATCGACGCATTGAAGCTGCCGGCCCTGGCGGGGGAATTGGTGATCTGAGTGGTGCTATTGGCCGCCGTGTCGACCAGGTCTATTTCAGAGTTGCCGTTAGGGTTCTGACCGGTCGGATTCGCGTTGGACTCGAAAGCGACACGGGTGCCGTCGGCGTTGATGGATGGCAGGAAGGCCTGGCCGATTCCGGCGTTTTCGGTGAGCTGCGTGAAGGCGCCAGCCGTGGCGTCGAACACAAAGATCTCTCTGTTCAGCTCCGGGTTCTGCCCGGTCAAATCCGCGGTCGACTCGAAGGCGATACGGGTACCGTCCGCGTTCAGAGAGGGAGCATGGTTGGCCGGCGCTGATCCGCTCGTCGTATTGGTAATCTGGGTGACGGTGTTCGTATTGGTATCGAACAGGAAGAGCTCGAAATTGCGGTCAGCATTGCCTCCCGTCAGGTCCGCGTCGAGATGAAAGGCGATGCGGCTGCCGTCGGCGCTTATGGACGCATTGTTTTGCTGGACGATGGCTCCGAACGTGTTCCCGTCGGTGAGCTGCGTGATGCCGCAGGTCAATTGGGCGAGCGCCGTCTGCGACCAGATCCCCATCAACGGCAGGGCGACCGACAAGCCTGCACGGAGATGTTTCTTCGCTCTGCCCGTTCCCTGCTCGTTATTCCTTAACGCCTTCATGATTCCCTCCTTCCTCAAAGGTGAATCCTTTCAATTCGAGAACAATTTATTTACGGTAGTTCCTCATTTTTGTGACAAGTTTGGGGCTGGGGTAAGCAAAAGGCGGTTGTCGCTCTCATTGACACGCGGGGACATCCGGCGAGATCGCGTAGGATGGGTAGAGCGTAGCGAAACCCATCATTCCAGAATTGTGATACACCATAGACGATTCTAAAGACTCCGAGTAAACCATGACCGACTATCGCCGTTTCCGTGTCGAGGGAGGTACATATTTCTTTACGGTTAACCTCGCAGAGCGGCATCGCAAGCTGTTGACGGACCATATTGGTGCCTTGCGCGAAGCTTTTCGTGTGGTCAAAGGAGCGCATCCATTCACGATCGACGCGGTAGTGATTTTGCCGGACCACCTCCATACGATTTGGACCCTGCCAAAGAGCGAACAGGATTTCAGCCTACGCTGGCGGCAAATTAAATCAGCCTTTTCCAGAGAGATTGAAAAGGGAGAACGCATTTCCAAAAGTCGTTCCCGTAAGGGTGAACGCGGAGTATGGCAACGCCGATTTTGGGAACACGTCATCCGCGACGAAGAAGATTTCGCGTGGCACGTCGATTACATTCACCATAATCCCGTGAAACACGGATATGTAAAGGCAGTGTCAAACTGGCCGTATTCTTCATTTCATCGGTATGTCCGATTGGGTATTTACTCGAAGGATTGGGCGGGTCCGGAAATGGGGGATCTGGATTTCGAATAGGCTCTGGGATGATGGGTTTCGCTTCGCTCTACCCATCCTACGAGGGCTATGGGCTACAAGTTGTATTCGCGTAATCAATTAGCTCGGCAATTACGTAGGACTTCCAAACAATGCCAAGATCGGACTCTGGATTTATACGGCCACTATAGATGCCTAACAGCTGACAAACCGGACTGATGACACTGGTAGAGTTCTCGTGGGTAATAATCCCGCCGCCATTCCGATAAAGAATGACAGGAGAACCAGATTGGCCTTTCCGAGTTCGGCAGTCAATTAGAAAGACCGGTAAACCGTTATGATTGATTTCTGGCTCTGATGCGACAAAGCCCGTAGCCCATACTGCGAATGAAGGTCCTGTCCGCATGCCAAAGGGAAAACCTACAACACTGACCATTTGTGCTGGCTCAATATCTAAGTGAGTCTCATAACGCGTTTTATACGGATACAACGCTACGCCGTCTGATTCGGATACCGGAAGGGCAACGACGTCAGCTTTAGCGCCTAGAGTTGGATGTTCGATCCAACGCGGAGTATCGCCATTGTAGAGCGGTTCTTTTACCTTTACGAATTCGCCCAAGCCGGATTTGGAATTGTGTGAGATGACGAGAGTATCAGGTATAGCACCTGTGGTTGAAAGAAGTTCTCCGGAATCTTGGTTTCGGCCTGTGACGTTGTGACGATTCGTAATGAGGAATGGCACTCCAGCAGCACCTATGACTACGAAGCTGCTACCCGATGCAATGGTATTGCCAAGTACCTGCATTTCAATATACAGCGACTGAAACGATGGCTGTGAAATACGGAAAGGCATACTGCATCTTATTTCAAGTTAAGCCCATGTAGGATGGGTAGAGCGAAGCGAAACCCATCAACCAGCTACCGCCCCCGCATCAACCTTTCATAATCCCCCTTGCTCAGAATATACAACGGACTCGCCGACACCCTGACAGCCGCCTTGCCGTCCTTATCGACCGCAAGATTTTCAGCATGTCCCACCACGTCTACCACAACCCAAGCCTTGCCCGGATCGAGCTTTAGCGGCCAATCGCTCGCCTGCTCGTCCGTCCGCCAGATCATGAAGGTTTCGCCGAAATAGGCGGCCTGGATGTTGGCGTCTTGGGTGTCCACGGCCTTGTAGGGCAAGCCGTCGATCAGGGCGCCGGCGGTGTAGAGAGCCGCCTCGGCGGGTTTGTGACCCATGGAGTAGTCCCAGAGGCGGCCGTAGCCCCAGTCGTATTCGTGGCCGAGGCAGAAGGCCAGCCCCAAGTAGTCGCTGCGGCTGTTGGCCCAGGCGATCATCTTCGCGGCCTGTTCCGCCTGCCAGCGGCGGCCGGTGAAACCATGGGCCGTCTTGGCGCCGGCTTCGCCCAGCCAGAAGGGCAGGGTATTCTTTCGTCCGAGACTTTCGTAAGCTGAGAGGACACCTCTCTCGTCTTCGGTGGAGCCGTTGCCGATGGGGCCTCCGAAGCGGGGCGGGCGTTGCGGATAGGCGTGCACGTCCCAGGCGTCCTGGTACTTGTCGAGGCCGAGCTTGAGCACTTCGGCGAACCACTTCCCGGAGCTCACGCCCCCGGCATAGCCTCCGTCATCCGTCATATCGCCGGGGCGCACCAGGCTGCCGCCGACGTAATGGCCGTCCTTTCGTGCCTGGTGCACCGCTTCGTACTCCCACTTAGCCCGCTCGACCCAATGGGCGGGGGCGCGCAGTTTTTGCCATTCCCCTTCCCGGCGGATGTCGATTTCATTGGTGGCCTTGAAGAAGCGGGTATATGCCGAGGCCTTTTCGATGAAGGCGCGGCCGTCTTCCGGTTTGTCGTTGAGCCAGTGGCTGTCGCCCGAGGTGTCGCCGAAGAAGACCAGTCCGCGCGACTTGGCGCGCTCCCACTTCGCCTGGTGTTCCGGCTGGAATCCGGGATAGGAGCCGTAGCTCTTGTAGATGCCCGTGCGCTCCAGCCAGGCGAAGTATCCGCCCTCCTGGCGGAAGCCTTTGTCGCCGTCGAAGAAGGCGTAATAGTCGTTGTTCCAGAGCTTTTTCTTGTCCAGCCGTTCCTTTTGGGCGGCGTTTCCGCGAACCACGGTGAAGCCGTCGGCGGGATAGGCCATGATGAGCCTGCCGTCGGGCGTGTGCAGGGAGGGGTAGACGGCGTAATAACCCGTTTTGGGCGTTTTTCCGAAATCGAGCGTGGCCTCGCCGGGGAAGAGACCATCGATCTCTTTCACGGCGACCTCGTTGCCCCGGTAATCCGTCATCCTGAGGCGCAGCTTGGCGCGGAAGCGGGGCAGGGGGGCCGATAGATCACTTTCCTCCAGAATCGGATGCCAGCGGATATCGGCGCGCAGCTTGAGCGGTTCGCCCGGGCGGGGCAGATTGGCAGGCGCGTCGGCGTAGACGAGCGGCCTGAGTTTCGCGGCTATCGTATTGAGCGCCAAATCGGCGTTCGGATCGGCGAGCTGCGTCTTGATCGAATCGAGCGGACTTCCGGACTCATCGGTAAATCGAGCGGCAAAGAAGAAGCTTTCGCCTTTATCGTGCTGCATCGCCAGCTTGACCAACAGACGATGCCACCCCGGCGCAAGCGCCAAGGGCGCGGCCTGTGAAGGCTCGGCGCGTTCCGGCAGGGCAGTGACCGCAAGACCCTCGGTGGTGAATCCCTGTAGCGCATTCTTGGCGGGTTCGCCCGGAACCGGGAAGTCGGCCGGCGGGTTCGGATCGTCGGCGAAGGAGAGGGGCTGCCCGTCCAGCCATCCGGCGGTTCTGATCCCGGACTGGCGCAATTTCAGCAGCGCCTGGGTCGGCTGGTCGACGTGAAGATAGAGCTGAGCGTAGCCGGTTCCGCGCGACCAGCCGTAGGAGTGATCGGTGGCGGGCTCGATGACGGTGACGCCATTGGCTGCGGCCGGAGCCTTTTGCCAGGTCTTTATCTTGCCGCCCATCATGGCGGTGCTGAGGTAGGGCTGGCCGGGATTCGGACGCAGCACGGTTTCGCTATCGAGGCCGTAAATCGAAACGCCCGCAAGGCCATCCTGCAATCCGCCCACCAGCCAGGCTTCGGGCACGCCGTTATGGAGCGTGGTAGGCGCGTCTGATGTGACGGCCGGGATTGTGAGCATCGTGCCCGCGTGTTCCGGATCGGCGAGAAATTTCGCCACGGCCGCTTCGTTTTTCGGCGAGGCGAGGGCGCCGAGCACGGTGTAGTTGTTGTCGGTTACGAGCGCGGCGGGCAGCGCGGGCAGATTGAGGCGCCGTGCCATGTCCTCGGCTTCGGGCCCGATCGAATAGTTCACCCGGAGCTTTTGAACCCGCTGGCGTGCGGCATCGGCCGCCAATCCCCGGAACAAAATTTCGCCATGATCGCCCTTGCCGTCGAGCACGTAGAGCTGTCCGCTAGGATCGGACACACTCTTCGTCCGCGCCAGAAAGCGGTTTCGGGCTTCCGCCGCCGAGGCGCTCATCCAGTCGCCGAGCGGCGTTTCCATCTTGAGGAGAAAGGCATCGAAAACCTTCGCGCCGTCGGCTTTACCCGCGTTTTCTATTTGCAGCACCTTGTCGCCCGGCAAGATGGCCACGGTGGCAGCGCCTTTCACCCACTGGTATTCCCAGGGCGAGGTGTTGGTCACTACGAATTCGCCGCGAGCGGCCAGTGCATTCGGATCGGCGCCGGCTTTTACGGTGAAGGTCTGGGCGACCTGCGACACTTCGCCGCCGCTCTTGTACCTTGCGAAGAAGCGATAGAGGCCGGGCGGAACGGCGGGATCGAGGCTGAACCTAAAGCTCGCGCCCCAAGCGCCGAAGCCTTGATGAAAAACCTGGACTTCGTCTTTTTCGGTCAGGATCGAGCCCGCGCCTTCGAGTCCCGCAGCGGTTCCGGGATGGACCCGAATCGCGGGATCTTTGCCCGCCGACATCCAAAGCGGCGTTTTGCCCAATTCCAGAAGAACCGCCGGAAGTTCGTTAGTGCCTTGTTCCGGAAGCGCCGTCGGCGACTCTGGGCCGCCGAGCAGAAAAGCGTCGAAAATCTTGGCGTCGTGGCCGGCTCCGCTGTCGCGGATTTCGATTACGGTATCGTCGGCCTTGAGCGTCAGCGGGGTTTCCGCGCCGATCCAGGCGTATTCCCAGCCCTTGGGTTTCAGCTTCACGACCGCGCGTTGTTCGAGCTTCGAGGCATCGGGTCCCGCCCAAATCTCGAAGGTCTGCACGCAAACCTCCGGTTCGCCGCCTTGCCGCCAGCGCGCCCAAAAGGTGTAGGGGCTCGCGTTCGCCCGGGGTTCCAGTTTGAATCGGAAAGCGACACTCCACGAGCCGAATCCCGGATGCAGCGAACTGATATCATCCGGACCGGTTTGAATCGAGGCGTCTCCTTCGTGCGCACTGACATCGCCCTTATAAACACGCGTCGCATTGTCCTGGGCTGCGGCCGACGGCGGCTGGCTGCCGAGTTCGAGCAGCAGAGCAGGATTCTCGGCGCTGCCCGGAACCGGCAATCCCGAGAGTTCGGCGCCGGTAGCCAAAGTCAGCCAGGTTGCCGCCGCAATGGCAAATCCGCCCTTCGAAAAAAAATGCTTTGTCATTCGATTCACCTTGCAGAATACGCCGCTGCGCAGGAAGTCGCTCGTGGGGCGAACACGCCATTCAACACGACCGGACGATAAATCCCTATCATAAGGGAGGTCACAAGAGTGTTACGGCATCGTCGAGGTCGGTTTGCGAACCCAACGATGCGGCAATGATTGATTTGAAGCGGATGAGATTCGAAAAGTTATTCTCGCTGAAATACCTGATCCCCATAGGGTTCGTGGTCGTTCTGGTTCCCTTGCTGTTTGCCGTGATGTATGCGGCCTTCGCCATGCGCGACATCGCGCGGCTGGAGCAAAGAACCTTTTATCAGATCGTCGAGCAGGTGAAAACCGCCCGCTCGGCGCTACAAATGGTTTCCGATATCGAGCGAAAAGCCAAGCTCTTCGTCATTTTGGCGCATCCGGCCTTGCGCCAGCCCTATGAGCGGCAGTCTTACGAAACCGTTCGGAACTCCCTGAGGGAGGCCTTGGGCGAACTGCTGAAAATGGGCGTGGACGAAAAAGTCGCGCTTTCGATCAACCGGTTGTCGGAGCAAGAGCGCTTGGTTTACGAGCAAATCATCAGCTCCGACACCGGCGATCGCGTCGCCCTGCCCGACGACCAGGCATTTCAAGGTTTGCATGCGGCGGCTAATGCTTTGTGGCAGGAAATCTCGGAACAGGTCGACCGGGAGGCGAAACAGCTCTACGCACAGTCGAGATCGGTTCAGCAGGATCTGGTGATCAAGGCAGGATTTCTCTTGCCTACTTCGGTTGCCGTCATCCTGTTCTTGCTGACCTTGCTCAGCCGCTCGGTCCGGCAGTTGGACGAAGCGATCCGAAGGCTGACGGCGCGGGATTTCGGAAAGCCTATCAGCGTGGCGGGGCCGCAAGATCTTCGGTATCTCGGCGATCAATTGGAATTGTTGCGGACGCGCCTGCGCTCGCTCGAAGAGTCGAAACGGCAGTTGATGGATAATGTATCGATCGAGATCGAGACGCCGCTGGCCCGGATCGTCGAAAGCGCGGAACAGCTCGAGATGATGAGTGACGAAGCCGGTCCTGAACAGCGCGAAATCGGCCGGACGCTGACCACGAACATTCAAAAGCTGCAAGAGTTGTTGGCGGAGCTGACCCGCTACAACCGGCTTCACGAGGAACCGGAACAGAATGTCGCCGAAAGCGTTAAGATGCAGGATCTGTTAAGGTCCGTCATCGCGGATCACCGGCCTCGCCTGCAAGCGAAGTCCTTGACGGTCAAGGAATTGGTCCAGCCGGTCGAGGTGTCCGGCGATCGGGACCAGCTACAAACCATTATTGACAACCTGATTTCCAATGCCGTGAGCTACTCGCCCGTAGGCGGCGAAATTCGAATCATTCTCCGCGCCGTGGGGGGCAACATGGAGCTGGAGGTCGAAGACGACGGGCCCGGTATCGACGAAGAGGAAAGCAAGCATGTATTCGAACCGTTTTACCGGGGCAAGGCCGCGTCCAGCCTCGCCACCGAAGGTACCGGAATGGGATTGGCCATCGCCAGCGAGTGCGTCGCCAATCAGCGCGGAAAGATCGAGGTTCTCGAACCGCGGCAGGACAAACAAGGCGCTCGCATCCGGGTTCAATTACCGCTGGTCGAGGCTGCCTGAATGAACATGCTTGTCCGCAGTACAGTTTTAATGGGGCTCTCGGTGTTGGCCGGCTGCGCGGAATTCTACCCGGACCGCTACCGGGCTTCGTATTACACACCTTCCCACGATGCCTATTCGCGATCGGATATCGACGAACTGCTGGGCTTCGGCGCCGCGTTCGCCAATAAAACCGCCGCATCTCGCGCCGAGGAATGCCGGCGGATGCTCAAGCATTACCGGCAAAATCCGGACGTCGGCGTGCGCTTGCACCTTCTGATTGCGCGAACGCTTTCCGAAGCCTGCGGCGACACGACCAAGATCTTGGCGTCCGTGGGGGCCATACCCCCCGAGCGGATGCCGGACGGAAGGGTACAGAACCTGGTTGCCATTCAAATGGAGACTCTGAAGCGGGCCGGGAGTCTGTCGAGAAAAGCGGTAGCCGCGGAACGAAAACCGGACCGCAAACAGGCGACGGTTTGTGCCCCGGACTCGAAGACGGTCGATAAGACCAATCCCCCGACCGACGAGGCGAAAATTCTTCGGGAGAAACTGGAAGCCATCAGGGCCATCGAGAAGAGCATGGACGCGCCGACGATCGACACCGAGGGTGGCGAGGGGGGAGGGAAGTAGCCAGGGGCTTTGCCGTACCCCTCGGGCACTGCGCTGTTCGCCGGCTCCCCGCTGGCCGGTGCAGCGCCTTGACACCCTTGCGACAAAGGCGTGCGAGAAATGTGGGCTAATAGTAGGTCGGCAACCCCTTGCCGACGAAGCCGTTTTTCCGACGGTTGCGTCGGGAAAGGATTCCCGACCTACTCTCCCTTGGACCGCTAAACCGGACCGGAAAGTATTGTAAGGCCGTAACCCGCCGAGCGGCCTAGCCTTTGCCGCCGACAAGCGCATCGATCTTCGCAAGCAGCCTTCCGAGCGGGGTGCGGCTGAGCGCCAGGCCGAGGCAAACGCCGATGCCGTTGGCGACCATGTCGACCGGATCGAATGTACGCACGTTGCTGAGTCCTTGAAGAAATTCCAGTCCGATCCCCAGGAAAAGGAGAAACAGCGGCCAGCGCCAACGGGGCAGGAAGGCCTGTCGAAACCAGTACGTCAGCGAGGCATACGCCAAGGCATGTTGCGCCTTGTCCCAAGCGAGCAACGGCGTGGGCGGCTGAGGCGGTTCCGGCGTCAGGCTCAGCCAGACCACGACGGCGACCATCAGCCAGCCGATGCCTTGCCAGAGGCGGGGAAGGTGTAAGGGGCGGCGTGCTTCGCCGCTGGCCGGAGGTCTATGCTTGCGACGCCCGACCGTTTTCCGAAGTCCTGTTCCCATGCAGATGAATGCTTTCCTGGAGTTAAACGGCGGATTCTAGCAATTCTGCGGACGCGGAACTTGCTGGACATTTCGAATAGGGACGTCTCCGTCGGCTGGTTGCACAGGCTGAGGTGGAGGCACCGGAGGCGGCGATCGAAGCGCCACCTAGCGAAGCCGCTGCTCTTTCAGAACGATAAAACGATCTCAGCGTGCCGCGATCGCCGCCGCTTCCTCGGGAAAGATTTCGCGCATGATGCGCTCCGCCGAAGCGGTGTAGTCGTGCCGGGTCGAGACCGGTTCCCAGGGAAGCCCGTCCAGCAGGGTCCGCAAAACCAGCCGGACGTTGTTCTCCAGGTCGCCGATCCCCATGTTCCGGTAAGGGAAGTTGAAGGTTTCGAACATGAGTTCGCCGTAATGCAATGCCCAGAAACCGTAGACCAGGTCCTGCGGCGCCATGGTCCCCGGCAGCTTCAAGTCGCCGTTTTCGATGGCTTCGTCGATGACGATGACGACCCGGTCGATCACGTCCTTCATGAGCTCGTTTTGAGCCGCGTGGCTCTCCGGCGAGATTTTTTCCCGGACGCCGGCGGACTTGACCGTGTAAATGCTTTCGTATTCCACCGGGTACAGCTTGGCGTAGAAGTGGTGGGCCAGGTGTATGGCCAGCAGCCGTTCGCGGCTGTTGCCGCGGAGCTTCAGCGCGCGATCGAAAAAGTCGCGCCAGGTTCGGAGTCCGCGTATGCAAAGGTGCATCAGCACCTCCTCCTTGCACTGGAAGTGCTGGTAAATGGTGCCCTTGGAATATTCGGTCAACTCCGCGATCCGGTCCATCCCGAAGTTGCTGAAGCCCTGTTCGGCGATCAGCTTCGCCGATATGTCCAAAATCAATTCCTTCCGGGCGATGATTTCACGTTGCTTTCGGGTTAATTTCGTCATGATTTTGACGGCATGGATAGATTTTGACGAAACGTCAATTGTTATGCTGTAATCTGAGCCGTAGCTTGGGCGAAGAACTCGCTGTGACCCAAGCAGCGTACCCGGTAAGAAGGCTGGATTTCAATGAGGCGATTCCGATGCATCGTTCCCCGTTCGTTCGGCTGATCTCGATTTTTGCAGTTCTGGTGCTAGTCCATTCCCCCGTCTGGTCTCAGAACAGTCCTCCGGCCGAGCGGGCGTCGACGGGTGAAAGTCCTGATCTTAAGACGCTCGCAGTGCTGGACTTGGAACTCACCGGCGATCTCGGCGACAGCACGCGGGAGGCCGAGTGGGGCAGGCGGCTCGCTGTCATGACCGAGGTTTTGCGGGACGATCTGAGCCGCAGCGGGTTGTACCGGGTGGTGGATCATGGGCCGGCTCCCGAACTCGTCGCCGAGCTGAAGTCGGCCCGCTATCTGCATGCCTGCAACGGCTGCGAGCTGGACATCGCCCGGCGGCTCGGCGCCGAGCGGGTTCTCGTCGGATGGGTGTTCCGAATGAGCAATCTGGTCCTCAGCCTGCACATCCAAATCCGCGACGTCGCCACGGGGCAAACCCTGATCAACCGCGCCTTCGATTTTCGGGGTGACAAGGACGAATCCTGGCGCCGGGCCATAGCCTATTTCGTCCAAGACCTGCGGGAAAGGCCGCCAAGAAGGCAATAGCTGTCCGCCTTGGGCTTTCCGGTCCAACTTCCGGAGAAAGCAAGCATGCTCGAAAAGCTGAATGTGACGAAAGCGATCGATGTGCCCGGCCACGAAGTTTGAACAGCGATCAGCGGCATCGAGCAGGATTTACGATAGGAGCATAGTCATGTCTGTCTTAAGCAAGATCATTTCAGTCCTTACTCTCGCGATCCTCGTTTCCCTTCCGGTACGCGCGAATTCCAGTATTGGGGTTCTGGATTTCGAGTTGAACGATGTCACCTCGAATCCGGGCGTTGCCGAAGAAGTGGAAAGAACGGCCTCGCTGAAACGGTTACTGGAGGAACATTTGAGTGGCAAGGGCTATCGCATCGATGCGACCGACCCGGCCGCTCAAGCCGCCGCCACCAAGGGGTTCGGATACCTCTGGGATCATTCGGACGAAGCGGCGGAGCTCGGGAAAAATAGCGGGAGCGAGTTCGTCGTGGTCGGACGGTTGCACAAGCCGAGTTTCCTGTTCGTCTATCTCATGGCGCATTTGATCGATACCAAGACCGGCAATGTCGTCGGCGACTTCATCGTCGAGGTCAAGGGCCAACAGCAGAACTTCACCGCCAAGGGCATCGAGAACCTGGCTCGGCAGATCGATACGAGACTCAAGACGGTTAGCGGGTCGTAAGCCCCGGCGGGCTGCGAAAGGTTGTGCAACGCCGGGCGGTTTCCGGTCACCCGCGCAACCCCTTTGGTACCAGCCGGCGTTCGGCGAGCTCGAAGACGCCCTCGATCAATAGCGCAAGCAGGGCCGCAGGGACAGCCCCTTGGAGGATCAATCCCGTATCGTCCAGGCGAATGCCCGTGAGAATCGGCTGCCCATATCCTCCCGCACCGATCAGCGCGCCAAGGGTCGCCATGCCGACGTTGATCACGGCAGCCGTCCTGACTCCGGAGATGATGGTGCGCAAGGCCAGGGGCAACTCCACCAGTCGCAGCCGGGCGAAGCGGGGGAGGCCGAGCGCATCGGCCGATTCGAGCAGCGGACCGGGAATGTTCTGAAGCCCGGTATAGGTATTGCGCACGATGGGCAGGAGGCTGTACAGGAACAGAGCGGTGACGGCCGGCCAGGCTCCGATTCCGAGCAGCGGGATCATGAACACGAGGAGCGCCAGCGACGGTATCGTTTGAAGAATCCCGGTGGCCCCGAGTACCAGCCTTCCCAGGCGCGGTCTACGCGCGCATAGAATACCCAGCGGAATGGCCACGAGGATGGCGGCGGCCAGCGAGATTGCGACCAGAGAGAGATGTTCGAGCGTGTGACGCCACAGGCTGGCAGCCAGGCCCTCGACCTCGGCTTCGGACGCGATGGCTAGCCGTTTCCGCAGGAAGTCGGCGGCCACCTTGCGCTCCGACACCTTGCCGAGCTTGGCCGCCGCGTTCATGGCGGTCATCTCTTTCTCCGAAATCCGGCCTTCCAGTTGTCGGAGTACCGGAAGGACGGCCGGCAGGCGTTCGGCGAGGTCGGCCCGGTAAAGAAACACGGCGCGATAGTCGGGGAAATAGCCTCGGTCATCCTCTAGCACCCGGAGCGAGTAGTATTGAATCTCCGCGTCGGTGGTATAGAGGTCGGTCACATCCAGGCGGCCGCCGGCAAGGCCGCGATAGGCGAGCCCATGATCCAGACCCACGACCGCTTGCTGGGGTAAGCGGTAGGCTCGTTTGAGCCCGGGCCATCCATCCGCCCTAGCCATGAATTCGTTGCTGAAACCGAACTTGAGCTCCGGGTGGTCGCGCAGCTCGGAGATGGTGGTGATTCCCAAGCGGTCCGCGCGAGCGGTCATCATCCCGAGGGCATAGGTGTTGTTGAATCCGAGCGGCTCGGTCATCGACACGCCCTGTTCCGCCAGGACCCTGCGCAGCGTCGCCAGGTCCCGCTTCCCTTGTAGCCGACCGCCCAGAACCTCCTCGATCAGAGTCCCGGTATATTCGGGATAGAGGTCGATCTCGCCATCGATCAAAGCCTGCCAAAGGAACCGGGTCCCGCCGAGCTGCTTTCGGTGTTGCACGTCGATCCTCGCGCTTTCGAGGATCTGGGTCGCGATCTCGCCGAGGATCACCGATTCCGTGAACTCCTTGGAACCCACGGCCACACCCGTCGTCTCCCCGGCTTCAGGAGCCGAGCCGTAACCGATCCACAAGCTCAAGAGCAGGATCAGCCGGTAGATCATGTCGCCCGTTGCACAAGTCCGTCGACCAGGCTGCGCTGCGCCCGCACGAAGCGCGCGACGTACTCGGTGGCCGGCGAATCGATCAAAGCCGTCATCGGCCCTTGCTGTTCGATGGAGCCCTCGCGCAGCAGCACGATCTCGTCGGCAAAATGGCCGGCCTCGCTCAGATCGTGCGTCACCATTAGAACGGTTTTCCCGAGAGCGGTGAACAGCGTCTTGAGATCGGTCTGGAGTTCGTAGCGGATCAGCGGGTCCAGTGCGCCGAGCGGTTCGTCCAGCAGCAGGATCTCGGGGTCCAGCATCAGCGCCCGCATCAGGGCCACTCGTTGCCGTTCGCCTCCGGAGAGTTGGGACGGGTAGCGGTCGAGCGCTCCCGTAGGCAGGCGGACCAGTTCTGCGAGTTCGATCATCCGCGCCTCTGTTCGCGCGGATGACCAGCCGAGCCGGCCCGGCATCAAGGCCACGTTGCCGCGGGCGGTCAAGTGCGGAAACAGTCCGCCCTCCTGGATGACATAGCCCATTCGGCGGCGCAGTGCCAGAGCCGTCGAGGCGGTGACCGGCGTGCCCATCAACTCGACGGTGCCTCGGTCCGGGAGGACCAGGCCGTTCGCCAGCCGGAGCAGAGTGGATTTGCCGCAGCCGCTCGCGCCGATGATCACCGCCACCTGCCCCTCGGGAATCGAGAGATCGATGTCGCGAAGCACGGCAACGCCGTCATAGCTTTTGGTGACCCGTGACAGTTTGAGCATGCGGCGATAATACCGGTTAATAGCCTGAATTTCGTGGACCCGCCCTCTAAATTTGTTCCGCGACAGGACAGGGTCGATTGTCGCCGGCTTCCGATGCGCGACTCGAAACGGTTCGCGGGTCGTGTAGCTCATTTTGGCACTGCGAGTTTGCGCAACGCCTCGCGAGTTCGTTCATCGGCCACGGATAAGCGCAGTTTCCGTTCAGTCGCCGCGGCAAACCGCGGAGAGGCCGCCCCCGAAGCGATAATGTGGAGCGCGGTTCGCAGCTCATCGATCAAAGACCAGTCGGCATCGGTCATGCCGGATGAATCGGGATGTCGCGAGCCCCGAATCCAGCCATCGATGTCGCCGTCGAATCGTTGGTATATCTCGAGCTTTTCAAGGGTAATCATGATCTATGAGAATGCGTTTTGAACTCAGCACCAAAAGTAATATCGCAAATAGATTGATACCAAGCCCTCTCGGGTTTGCGACATCTTGTATGGAACCTTCCAGCATATTCAAAGGTATGGCGAATCCGGGATCCAATTTGAAAACGAAGTTTTCACCATAAATGAAAACCACCTGTAATGAATAAAAACCATTACGAGCTGTCTTCCGATGGAAAGGCGAACCGCGGTTAAAATCCCGCCGGAAAATCCGATAATCCCGAATATAAGACATGGGATATTGAGATGTTGATGATCGCGGATGGAAATAAAGCTGCCGGATAATGCGGATGCGGAAAGCAGGAGCGTGATTGCCGAAAGTGCAAGTCGTTTCTTTTTCATGGATCTCTCTGCAAGGCAGGACGACGCAATAGCGAACTCAATTCCACTTCTCCATTCACCCGATGCCGAATTTTTTCGATGGAACGGTCAATCGTGCCGAATCTGCGCGCAGGCATTTAGAGCGTTTTCATCTCGCTCGTACGGCAAAACAGGCCTGGCAGGAGTCGTTGGCGCCTTCAGCCAGGGTAGATCGACTCAAGCTTTCGGAGGTCGGCAATCCTTTCCCAATCGCAAACGGTCGCTTTAGTCGCGACCCTTCCGACGAAGACGCTCGGCCGGGACGTGGCGTCGGGAAGGGATTCCCGATCTACGGGGATGCACGGTCGTAGGTCGGCAATCCCTTGCCGACGAAGACGCTCGGCCGGAGCATGGCGTCGGGAAGGGCGGCTTCGGCGCTCCAATCGCAAACGGTCATCCCAGGAGCGCTGGGATGACCCTTCCAATCGCAAACGGCCTAGCCGGGAGCGCCGGCCACGCCCTTCCCGAAGACGCCGTTTGCGATTGGAAGGGTCGCGACTAAAGCGACCATTTGCGATTGGAAGGGTCGCGACTAAAGCGACCATTTGCGATTGGAAGGGTCGCGACTAAAGCGACCGTTTGCGATTGGAAGGAATTCCCGACCTACTCGCCAGTGCCCGTACAGTAGGTATGAAAATGCTCTAAGAGCCTATCCCAGTAGGCCGTTCGCCCTGAGCTTGTCGAAGGGCTCGGGGCGAACGGTCTACCGAGATAGGCTCTTAGAGTTCCCGCTGTCGATATTCCCGCGGCGAGCAGCCGAAGCGCTGCTTGAAAGCCCGGCTGAAATGCGACAGATCGTTAAACCCCCAGCGGAG
>NZ_JBDIVO010000081.1:0-15573 GCF_039794385.1 Methylocaldum sp.
GGATTGCCGACCTACGTTCTCCCCTCCTGGCACGAATCCGTACACCGGGATGGAAAACGCTCTAAGTACATTCAGGGAAGTCTTGCGGCATAGGCAACCTGCAGGACAACCCCGCCAATCAAGCCAAACAGTCGAGATTCCGCAAGTATTTGCGGAATGTACTTAGGTGCGGCCAGCCGGCTTATGTCCGTCTGCTGTTGTTTTTCCGAGATGATCAGATCAAATCAAGTCATGCTCGACGGCATACCGGATCAGGTCGGCGTTATTTTTGACGCTGAGTTTCCGCATCAGGCGCGTTTTGTGGGTGCTGACGGTTTTTTCGCTGAGGGATAACGCGTCGGCGATGTCCTGAACTCGCTTGCCCGAAGCGAAAAGACGGAGAATCTGCCGCTCTCGCTGCGAAAGTGCCGCGTGAGGAAATTGGTCCGGCACCATAGTGAAAACGATTTTTTCCGCCAGCGAAGACTCTATGAAGCGTTGACCGCTCGCTACTCTTCTTATGCCGGCAACCAAGATGCCCGGTTCGCAGTCCTTGGTGATGTAACCCGCGGCGCCGGCTTTGATCGCTTCTGCGGCGATCTGTTCCGAGGTATGCATGGTCAGGATCAGTATGGGAAGCGATGGTCTGATCTGCTGGACGCGTCTAATCAAGTCGACGCCTTGAGTGCCCGGCATGGACAAGTCCAAAACCAGAACGTCGATATCGGTACAGCGGCACTTGTCCAAGACTTCGGACGCATCCGCGGCTTCATCCACGACCGAGAAATTGACGGTTGAAGACAAAATATGAGTTATTCCATGGCGAATGATAGGGTGGTCGTCGGCTACCAGGATCTTGATCATCAATCATTCCGATTTTCAAAAAGGAGAACTTCTAGGAGGAAGCCGAATCGCAAGCCGGGTGCCTTTCCCGGGTGTACTATGGATGTCGAACTTGCCGCCCAATGCCGACACCCGTTCCCGTATTCCCAAAAGGCCAAAGGACTTGGGTTTGTGCTCGGCCGTCACATCGAAGCCGCAGCCGTCATCCTGTATTTCGACGCGAATATGATCATTCCGGGAAACCAGGAGTACGGAAGCGTGGCGGGCATTGGCATGCTTTGCCACATTGTTCAGCGATTCCTGGGCGATACGGAATATCGCGATAGCCAGTTGTTCATCAAGGACGATATCGCTCATTGTGGTTAAGACACATGGGATACCGGTGCGGGTCTCAAACTCTTTGACCAGCCATTCCAACGCGGCTGCAATGCCGAAGTCGAGTGCGCTGGGGCGCAAATCGGTCGATATGTTGCGTACGACCTGAACCGCTCTATTTACCAGGACGCCCAAGGCCTGGATCTTTTTTGCCAATTCGGAGTGGTTTTGAAGAAAGTTCATTCGTATGAAGGAAATATCCATCTTCATGGCCGTCAGGATCTGGCCCAGTTCGTCATGGATTTCCCGAGCGATCCGTTTTTTCTCTTCTTCCCTCAAATTTTCCCTGTGAGCGGCCAGGCGTTGCAAAAGTCGCCGGGAGTCGCGGATTTCTTGCTCCCGTTCCCGCAGCATGAATTCTGTTTTCTTGAGGACCGTGATGTCTCGGCAGTTCAACAGCACGCTGTGCACTGTGCCATCGGGCGAGAGCTCAGGTACATGGCGGGACTGAAAGTGCTGTTCGCCGTCAGGGGACGGCAGGACGAACTCGGCGATTTGTTCCTTACCGCTGGCGAAAACGTTTTTTAGCGGCGACTGTAGGCATCTCACCAGATCGTCAGGTAATTCGAGGTCTTGATACGTCTTGCCCGGAAAGCTCGACGCCGGTCGGCCCAGAACGCGTTCTATGGCCGGGTTGACATAAATAAAGCGCAGAGCTCGATCGAAGCGAGCGATGATATCCGGCGAATTTTCCACGAGTGCCCGGAATTCTCGCTCGCGCCTATCCAATTCGCTTTTTAGGTACGCTCTCTCGGTAATGTCCCGTGCAATGATCAGGAAATGCCGCTCGTCCTTCGATTCGAGTTCGTCGATGGCCATTTCAACCGGAAAGAAGGTGCCGTCCTTACGCTTGCCGTGCCAAGAGCGAAATCCGGAGCCGTGAACTTCGCGCATCTCGGAATTCCGATGATTTCGGATAGGAGCGTAGTGTTTTTCGGCCTGTGTCTCCGACATCAATTGATCGATGCTGAGCGGCAGCACTTCGTTCAACCCGTAACCGAACATCCGGGTTGCAGCCGGATTGAGGATCTCGATTCGTCCGTACCGGTCGGTGACGATCACTCCTGAGGGCACGCGGTCCAGAATTTCACGTAAATAGAGTTCGGCTCGCAGCAAGCGTTTCGACAGTAGCCGCATCCAATGGCCGAATAGAGCGAAGAGCCCTAAAGTGGCTATGACGAGAGTGAGATTCACTTGAGGATTGACTGGAGAAAGCGAGTTTCAGGCATGTTCGGGGTTATGGCTCGCGTTTGCTTGCTTGCGATAGGCGATGGAGAAACGTCTGTGGACGTTGATGGATTGCCATACGGTCGAATATCGGCCGTCAGGCCGACGCGGTCAGCGGCGACAGCGATTTCGGAACCGTAAACTCGAGCGTTTTGCCGGTCCGCAGCATCGCTTCGACTTCATCGGCGGGCGTCGGTTTACTGAAGTAATACCCCTGTATTTCGTCGCAATGGCGGGTCTTCAGGAACTCGGCTTGTTCCGGCGTTTCGACACCTTCTCCGATCACCCCGAGATTGAGGCTATGGGCCAGAACGATGATGGCTTCGACGATGCGTGCATCATCGGGATCCTTGGCTAGATCGCGTATGAAAGACCGGTCTATCTTGAGATAGTCCAGCGGAAACTGTTTCAGATAGCTCAAGGAGGAGTAGCCCGTTCCGAAGTCGTCGACCGCCAACGAGATACCGAGTTGCTTCAACCGGCCCAGCACATCGGCCGCTATGGACCGGTCGCGCATCAGCATGCTTTCAGTGATTTCCAGTTCTAGGGTCTGCGGCGGAAGACCCGTTTGTTCGACGACGGCGGTAACGACCTCGACCAGATCCGGCTGTGCGAATTGGCGTGCCGATAGATTGACGGCCATTCGGTTGAAGGCTAGCCCTTTATCGCGCCATACTTTTGCTTGCGCGCAGGCAGTGCGGAAAACCCATTCGCCGATCTGAGCGATCAGACCGGTTTCCTCCGCGATCGGGATGAATTTGGCCGGTGCAATGAAGCCTTTTTGGGGATGCTGCCAACGTATCAGCGCTTCGACACCGCAGATTCGACCGGTGACAAGACTGACTCTGGGCTGATAATGCAAGGTGAATTCGCTTCGGTCCAAAGCCGTGCGCAGGTCGTTGACGATGTCCAGTCTTTCCCGAAGACAAGCGCCCATTTCGGCAGTGTAGAACCGGAACTTGCTCCGTCCTTCGTCCTTAGCCTTATACATGGACATGTCGGCATTGCGCAACAGTCCGTGAACATCGTCGCCGTCGCCGGGATAAACGGTAATACCGATGCTGGCGCTGATAAGAATATGGTGGTGCTCGATCCTGCAGGGCTGCGCAATGGCGTCCAGCAGTAATTGCGCCTTTTGCGCCGCGCACGAGGAATCGGTGATGTAGGGCAGGAGTACCGCGAATTCGTCGCCGCCCAGCCGCGCTACGGTATCTTCCTCGCGCAGGGCTTCTCTAAGGCGGCCTCCGATCAGCTTTACCAACTCGTCGCCGAAATCGTGTCCCAAGGTATCGTTCACATCCTTGAAATTGTCCAGATCGACCAAAAGCACTGCGACCAAGCTGCCATTGCGGAATGCTCTCAGCATCGCCTGCTCCAGCCGCTCGCGAAATAGGAAACGATTGGGCAATGCGGTTAGAGGATCGTGGGTGGCCTGAAATTTCAGCATCGTCTCGTACTGTTTCTGATCGGCGATGTCGCGAGCCACCGTCGACCAGTAAGCGACCCGCCCGTCGTTCCCCTTGTGGGCTATGATGACCTGGGAGAGCGGGATTTTGTTGCCGAACCGGTTGACCAGTTCCGTTTCGCCCCGCCAGACGCCGCTCTTCTCCGCCTCCGCAAGTCCTCCCCTCAGTAACGTATTGAATACTTGAGGCGGGTGAAACTGTTCGATATGCAGGGCGGAGATGTCTTCCTCCCGGCCGAGTCCCAGCATCGCGCGTCCGGCCTGATTGATGTAGATCGGTTTGTAGTCGGCGTTGACGATACCGATAAGATCCGAGGTCCCTTCCAGAATGGCCACGAGTCGGTCTCGCTCCTCCTCGCGTTGTTTTCGTTCTGTGATGTCGCGTACGGCGACGATGGTCATCAATCCTTGTTCGGTATGCAATGGACCGAGCGTTACTTCGGCGGGAAAATCGGATCCGTCGTTGCGGCGTCCCCATACTTCCCGTCCTACCGATAAGGTTTGCTTTTCCTCGCGATGAGTGTGCCATCGCGCTGAGTGCTTTGCCCGGCAAATCTCAGGAATCAATGTTTCTATCGACCGGCCGATGAGTTCCGCTCGCGGACAGGCGAAAATGGCCTCCGCTTTGGCGTTGGCCATGGCGATGCGACATGCGCTGTCGGCCAGCAAAACCCCGTCCGGCTCGAATTCCAGCAGATCCTGAAAACGTGCCTCGCTTTTCCGAAGCGCCTCGCGGGAGGCCTGGAGCCGCAGATAAGGTTCGTGCACGCCTTCGACGAAGATTCCCCGGTAAACGAGAAAATAGGCGATCGCTTTGTAAACATGACCGACAAAATTGCACAGATCGTCGACCGCCCGATATCGCGAGAAACACAACTCGCTCAAGGCCGTAACCGCCGAGGCGCCCATCAAATACGCCAGAACCCGGGGCTGCGGTCGGCGCAAGCGATAGAGCAGAACGAGAGTGACAGTGAAATAGATGAGCGTCAGCGCATATTCCGCCTTCATTTTGAAAGGCGTTAAGCCTTGTCCTGACAGAAACGTCCGCGGCCAAAAATCTTCCCGGAATAGGCCAAGCCAAACGATGAGCGAAGTGAACGCCAGGCATCCGGCCAGTATGGCGCATCGAAATGAAAGCCGCTTCATCGGGCGCCAAGGCAGCAAGCCGGCGGCCAGGAACGTAACGGCAGCCAGGTAGCGTGCGGACAGCCAGAAATTGATGGCTTTTTCCGGGCTGCTCGGCGTAATGAAATTCGGCATTCCCGGAAACGACAGTACGTGCATCAGGTCGAGCAAACCGACGGTCAGAAAGCCGCAGGCGAGGATCGGCAAGGTCAACGGACGATTCTCCTCGTAGGCGTTCCAGCCGATGCCGAATACCATTGCGGCGATCACGATGGCGGGAATCTCCACAAGCGTGTGAAGAGCGGAATAATCGGCGAAACGGACGCCGTGTTCCTGTACGCACAGCCAGAGTCCGAAGGAAAACAGGCCGAGAGGAAGGAGCAGCAATACAATCTGCCTTACCGTCTTCTCCGTATCGGTACCGAATACGAATACCGAGTGCCCGGACCGATCAAAGTCTATGTCTGTCATAACTTCCGTTTCCGAGAATGATGCTAATCACGATGTAGGGTTCTAAAGACCAATCGTTCAGAAAATACCGCGGTGATGGCGATGTTCGTGTATGGAGCGAGTAACTTACCTGCTCGCGCCATAATCCAGGATCGCTGACGGGATATCCGAAAGCGCGATGCTGCGTTCCACCGCTCCGAGTCTCACGGCCTCTTTCGGCATGCCGTACACAACACAGGTTTCTTCGTCCTGAGCCAAGGTTCGGCTCCCGGCCTCGCGCATCTCCTTCAGGCCGCGGGCGCCGTCGTCGCCCATGCCGGTCATGATTACCCCGAAAGCATTTTTTCCGGCGGTATTGGCCACGGAGCGGAACAACACGTCCACCGACGGGCGGTGCCGATTGACCAGCGGGCCGTCAATCACGTCCACGTAATAAAGAGCGCCACTACGTTTGAGCAGCATATGGCGGCCGCCGGGTGCTATCAGTACCCGGCCGGGCAAGACCCGGTCGCCGTTGGCGGCTTCTTTGACTTCGACCGCGCTGAGCTTGTCCAGGCGGTTGGCAAAAGCGGTGGTGAATTTTTCCGGCATGTGCTGAACGACGACGATGCCGGGACAGACCCGAGGCAGAGCCGTGAGCACCGCTTCCAGAGCCTGCGTGCCGCCGGTGGAGGCGCCCAGGGCGACCACTTTGTCGGTTGTCTGCGTGAGAGGGCGATGAGAATAGGACAGCACGGCATCGGCTGTATGCTTGGGTTCGACCTTGTGCGGCAGGCCCGCGAGCGTCAGCCGCTTGAGATCGGCCAGGGCCGCGGACTTGACGGCGTGGATCAGTTCTGCGGCGATGCTTTGCAGATGTTGCCTGATTCCCAGCTTGGCTTTGGCGACGACACCCACCGCGCCAGCGGACAAGGCTTGCAAGGAGGTTTCTGCGCCTTTCTCCGTGAGCGAGGAACAAATCACGACCGGGGTCGGGTGTTCCATCATGAGCTTCTTCAAAAAGGTGATTCCGTCCATGCGGGGCATTTCCACATCCAGGACGATGACGTCCGGCCACCGCCGTTTCATTCGCTCCATGGCGAAGAGGGGATCGGAAGCCGCGCCGATGACTTCCAGGGCGGGATCCTGGCTCAAGATATCACTGATGACCTGGCGCACTACGGCCGAGTCGTCCACGAGCATGACGCCTATTTTTTTCATCGAGATTCGTTCTTTCTTCTCGCCGTGGAAAATTCGATGAGCTCCTGGCGATGTTCGAGGCGGGTCTCGCCGCTCCAAAGTTCGAATGCCAGCTTCCTATACCCAACGCCACCCAAGTGTGCCTCGTCGATCCGGGAGCCGAGGCGATTTGCCAGGTTTCTTGCGGCTTCCACGTTGCGTGCGCTCACGTTCAGGACGGCGGGTACGGAACGGTTCGAAAACATGTTTCCGCCGCCGAACAATCGAGCGCGGTATTCGGACGACGGCGCTCCGGCGCGCAAGATTTCCCGGCGAAAGAGTTCCATAGCCTCGTCGGCATAGCGTCCGTCCGGTTCCGACGCCCGCCCGTGGCCGCGGGCCGGCAACATGTAATGGCACATGCCGCCGAGGCAGAGGCGCGGATGCCATAGAATCACGGCCACGCAGGAACCGAGCAGGGTAACCAGGCGCACTGCTCCTTGCCCGAAGTAGAAGTCGCCCGGACGCAAATGGATTTCCTGAAATCCGGGGGGCGAAACGGCGATGCATCTCATGGTTTGCGGTAAATGGTAGGGGCGACGGGTTTCAGAGTTTCATCGACACCGTTCAGGGTTTCCGCATGGCCGACGATAAAATGGCCGCCGGGTTTCAACGTCTGGATCAGACGGGCCACTATCCGTCGTTTTGCCGCCAGGTCGAAATAGATCATGACATTGCGCAGAAAGATGGCGTCAAACTCGCCGATCTTGGGGAGCGGTCCGTTCAGATTGATCTGAATGAATCGCATGCGGCTCTTCAGAGGGGTGTCGATGAGAAAAGTGCCTTTCTGAGATCCGACTCCCTTGAGGCAATAGCGGGTCAAATGATCCTTGGGGATGTGTCTGGCCCGCTCCATGGGATAATGGCCGAGCCGGGCTTTTTCGAGGACGCGCCGACTGATGTCGGAGCCCAATACTTCCCAGGGACCGCTACCCAATCGATCGGCCAGCACCATGGCGATGCTGTAAGGCTCTTCGCCGCTGGAACAGGCCGCACTCCAGACCCGGAAGGTTTGAGCCCGGCGGTGGGAGCCGAGGATGTGGTTCTGCAAAAAATCGAAATGCCCCGGTTCGCGAAAGAAATAGGTCTCATTGGTGGTCAGTAGGTCGAGCGCGTGCTGAAGCTCCTCCGCCTCCCGTCGGTCGGTCAAGAGGCGAAAATAGTCCCCGTAACTGGTCAATCCGTGCTGGGCGAGACGCCGGGCCAATCGTCCGCATACTAGGGCTTTTTTCGCCGGCGACAGATGGATGCCGGCGATGTCGTAGAGGAGCTTTTGGTATTGACGGAATTCATGATCGCTGAGGGTCAAAGCGTCCATGGTTCAAGAACGGTCGTTTTTCGGATAGACGATTTTGGTTTTGCGGCTCGCTCCTGCCACCGGGAAGTTCGATGGCCGATCCGGACCGACCGGGCCGTCTTGCCGCCTATTCCCCGTTTCCATGGTCTCCTTGTCCCATCTCGGCAAGCAGAGCCATCTCGTCCACGGACAGCACCTTGGCGAGATCCAGCAAGATGACGAAGCGGCCGTCGAGTTTGCCCATACCGGCGATGAAATCGGTGCGGATCTTGGCGCCGAAGGCCGGCGCCGGCTCGATTTCGGCCGGCGGAAGCTCAACGACCTCGTTCACGGCATCGACGGTCACCCCGATGTCGTGGCGTTCTTCCTCGTGTTGCACCTCCACGATGACGATACAGCTTCGCCGGGTCACCTCGGCCAGGCCGCGGCCGAAGCGCGCATGGAGATCGATGACCGGCACCACCGCGCCGCGCAGATTGATGACGCCGCGGATAAAGGTCGGGGTCATGGGTACCGGCGTGACATGGCCGTACTCGAGGATTTCCTTGACGTGAAGAATATCTAGGGCGAACAGTTCTCCGCCCAGTTGAAAAGTCAGGTATTGCTGTGCGCTGTCCGATTCGTGGTCGATCTGCGGCGACGACTTTTGGTGCGCAATGATATTCGCCATAGCGGCTCCTCGTTATTCGGATGCTTGTCTTAAAATTTTTCGAATTCGTGCTGGCTCATGGCGTAGGTTTCCAAGAGACGTGGCGCTTGGGCGGGTTTGGGTTGACGAACGGAGGGCTTGGCCGGCGCGTCCCGGTTCTCGCCTTGTGCCAGCCTGAAGAATTCCATGAGCTGTTGCAATTGCTCGGCTTGGCTGCTCATTTCCTCGGCGGTGGCGGCAAGCTCTTCCGAGGACGAGGCGTTCTGCTGCGTGATCTGGTTGAGCTGCATCATCGCCGTGGCGATCTGGTTCACGCCGGCGGATTGTTCGTTGGAAGCCGCGGTGATCTCCTGCACCAGATCGGAGGTCTTGGCGATGGAGGGCACGATATCATCCAAGAGCTTGCCGGCTTTCTCTGCCAGTTTCACGCTGCTGTCGGCCAATTCCCCGATCTCCTGGGCGGCGACTTGGGAGCGTTCGGCCAATTTCCGCACTTCCGCCGCCACCACGGCGAAGCCCTTGCCGTGATCGCCGGCGCGGGCGGCTTCGATAGCGGCGTTCAGGGCTAGGAGATTGGTTTGATAGGCGATGTCGTCGATGATGCCGATCCTCTGGGCGATCTGGCGCATCGCTTCGACCGTGGACTGAACCGCCTCGCCGCCTTCCTTGGCCTCGGTGGAGGCTTTGCCGGCCATGCCGTCGGTGACCCGAGCGTTCTCGGCGTTCTGGTTGATGGAGGCGGACATCTCTTCGACGGCGGCGCTGGTTTCCTCGACGCTGGCCGCTTGTTCGCTGGAGGCTTGGGACAGGCTCTGGGCGGTTGCCGAGACTTCTTCCGAGGCGCTCGACAACTGGCCCGCCGCGCCGCGCACATCGGTGATGATGGCCGAGAGCTTATCCACCATGAACTTCATGGCGGCAACCACGCTGGTGGTATCGCCGTGCCGGGTCTCGACGGTGGCGGTAAGATCACCACCCGCCACCCGGCGCGCCACCTCCGCGACATAGCCGGGCTCGCCGCCAAGTTGCTTGGCGAGGTTGTTGACGAGCCACAAGCCGACCAGGGAGCCGATGAGAATGCTCGCGACGATCGTACCGATGGCAAAACTGAAGACGACGCGATAGCTTTCTTGCGCTTTGTCGAACTCCTGTTCGGCGACGGTCAATTGCAGATTGGACAGATCGGCGATCTTATCGGTGACCGGATCGATCACAGCGTAGAGCGGGCCATCGAATTCGCCGAGTTGTCCCACGATATTTCCGGTCTTGGCATCCAGTACCTCGAGCAGACGATCGATCTTTCGGTCGGACTCGCTAAACATCGACTTGACCGCGCTGACCAGTCTGCTCTCCTCTTCGGTCATGCGGGTAGCGGCGTAGGCGTTCCATTCCGTCCGGATGCGTTCGTTGGCACTGCGTATCCGCTGCCGGGCGTCTTCTGCGGTAATCAATCCGGCATTGGCCTTGTTGACCGCATCTATGATGTGGACGGCATAAGCGTCGGAAATCCTCTTCAGCTTTCTGAGAGGCACGACGCGGTCGTTATAGACGGTATGGAGCCCGGCGTTGCTTTGCTTCATGCCGGACAAACCGTTCCAGCCGATCATGATCTGAAAGGCGCAGAGCAGGAAAACCAGTCCGAGTAACCGGGTTCTGACGGTGAATCGATGGAATGCAGTCATTTTTGTTCTTCCTTTTTGTCGTGTGGGAAGTGATCGTTGTGTGTTTGCGTATTGCCTTCTCGTGCTTCCGAGCTGTCGTTTGCCGTTGGCTAGAGAAGGGTTCGCTTTCAGGCTGCTTTTTGAGCTTCCAGACCGGCGGCATACTGGATCAGCGAAAGCACATCCAGAATCAGCGCCACTTCGCCGGAGCCCAGGATGGTGAAGCCGCTGACGCCGCGCACCTTGCCGAATAGCTTGCCGAGCGGCTTGATCACGGTCTGGAACTCGCCCATTAGTTCGTCTACCAAAAGCCCCGCCTTTTGCCCGCCGAAGTGCGTCACGACGATGTTCTGACGGCGGGAGGTTTGGCCGTGTATCTTGAAGTGTTCGCGCAGGTTGAGGATGGGCAATACCTCACCCCTAAGATTCACATAGCAGCCGTGGCGCTGTTCCCGTTCATCAAGCTCTACGCATTCCGATACCACTTCCAGGGGAATCACATAGGAGCAGCCGGCGACGCTCACCAGGAAGCCGTCGATAATCGCCAGGGTCAAAGGCAGGCGAATGCGTACGGTCGAGCCTTGGCCCTGACGACTGTTGATTTCCACCATGCCGCGGAGCGCTTCGATATTGCGCCGCACGACGTCCATGCCGACGCCGCGTCCGGACAGGTTGCTGATCGTGTCGGCGGTGGAAAAACCGGGCTCGAAGATCAAGTTGTAAATCTCTTGCTCGCTCAGGTTTTGGCCGGCGTTCACCAGTCCCCGCTCTATTGCCTTGCTCAATATTTTGTCGCGATTCAATCCTCCGCCGTCATCGGTCACTTCGATGACGATGCTGCTGGATTCGTGATAGGCGTTGAGCCGAACCGTGCCCTTTGCCGGCTTGCCGGCAGCGACACGCCTATCGGTAGACTCGATTCCGTGGTCGATCGCGTTGCGCACCAGATGAGTGAGGGGATCGCCGATCTTTTCCACCACGGTTTTGTCCAGTTCGGTTTCAGCGCCGCTGATCTGGAGTTCGATGTCTTTGCCGAGTTCTTTGGAAACATCCCGGACAATGCGATTGAAGCGGTTGAAGGTTTCGCCAATCTGCACCATGCGCAACTGAAGGGCGCCGCCGCGGACTTCCTCGACCAGGCGCAGAATGGTGGAAAGCGCTTCTTGCAGTTCGCTGTCGTTCGTTCTCTGCGCCAGCAGGGATGCCGTCGCGCCGGCAATGACCAATTCGCCCACCTGATTGATGAGTTGGTCCAGCTTTCCGGAATCGACACGGATGAATCGGGATTCGCCGATTTTTGCATCGCGGATTTTCTTTTGTTTTTCAAGAGCCGCTTCGACGACCGGTTGTTGCAGCATGCCTTCCTGCACCAGTATTTCGCCCATGGGCGGATGTCTTCGGGTTCTGGCGTCAATCTCGTTTTGCAGGGCCAGCGCTTCTTCGATTTCCCGAGGGGTGACGGCATCGGCTTCGATCAGGATCTCGCCCACCTTGTCCGCTTCTGCTTTGAGAGCTTCGATGCGTTCGATGGCGACTTCGGCGAAAGCGGGCGGCGGGGTGATGCGGATATGGCAATCCTCCCGTACGAACTCGAAGACGTTTTCGATGGTTTGTTTGTCCGCAGCGCTTCTGAAGTCGATTTCGAAACCGAGGTAACAGCTCTCCGGATCCATGAGCTCGGCGGGCGGAAGCCGTTCCGTCTTGGTTGCGAGATGAACGATTTCCCCGAGATTGCAGAGGTAGCGTATAAACGATGCCGGGTCGAAGCCGTTGCGCAGGACGTTTTCGCCGAAATCCACGACGATGCGCCAGCAGTCGCCGGACACGGCAGCTTCGCCGCAAACCTCTACCGGTGCGGGCGCTTTGGCCGGGAGGCGACCGGCATCGTTGCTAGCATCGGATGTCTCAAGATAGGCGCGTAATCGATGGAGCAGCCCGACGCCGTTGGACGTTGGGTCGACGTCCGATTGGGAGCCCGCCGCTGCAGCCTCGATGAGCACCGAGATTTCGTCGCACGATTGGAGTAAGAGATTGGTCAAATCCGGCTGAGTCAGGATTTCGCCGGCGCGCATCCGATCCAGCACGTTTTCCACGACATGGGTGAAGGAGACGATGCCGTCAAGACCGAACAAGCCTGCCGAACCTTTGATGGTATGGGCAGCGCGAAAAATCGCGTTCAGGATGTCCGGATCGTCCGGCGTCTGTTCCAGCCCCAGGAGCCCTTCTTCCATTTCTTGGAGTAGGGCGCGACCTTCTTCGATGAAGACCGGTAGTGCTTGATCCAGGTTCATGACGACCGTCCTCCCGCACCGTGCGCGGCGGTGATGACCAGCGGATCGCCGAAGAACCCCGCCAGGTTATACAGCTCGATCAATTCCAGAACAGCCGGGCTGTGCGAGGTCAGGCGAAGATTGCCGCCGGTACGATCGGTTTCCCTCTTGGCCAGCATGAGAAGTTGAAATCCCGCTGTGTCGATTTCGCTGATGCCGGATAAGTCGATTTCCAGTTCGTTTCCGGCTTGCAGCATCGTCAGGAGTGGCTGTTTGATCTCCGCGGCATGATAGATGGTCAGTTCACCGGAGAGACGCAATGCCCCGCCGTCTTCTGTGAATTCGATGGCCATGGCTAACGCTCTCTTAGGGGGCGATCAATTTCGATACGGCATCCAGCATTTGGGCAGGCTGGAATGGCTTGACGACCCAAGCCTTGGCGCCGGCCGCCTTACCCTCGGCCATCTTGCTTTCTTGAGACTCGGTGGTGAGCATGATCACCGGAGTGAACTTGTAAGCGGGAAGCTGTTTCGCTTCTCTGACGAAGCTTATTCCGTCCATATTGGGCATGTTGACATCGCTGATGATCAGGTGGATTCGTTGCCCGTTCAGCTTGGTCAGGGCGTCTTGGCCGTCGCGGGCTTCGACGACGTCATAGCCCGCTCCTTTCAGGGCGATGCTCACGACCTGGCGAAGCGAAGCCGAATCGTCGACGATGAGAATGGTTTTGGCCACGGAGCTACTCCTTATGGATTAAAAGAAGGTAATGTTTGCGGATCGATCGGAACTGACAGGCTGTACGCCGGGGTGGTGCCGGCGTTGCTCTTCGGTGGTATAGGTTTGCGCCAATTCCTTGAGCCAAAGCTTGGCATCGATCGTTTCTTTTCCGGATGCTTCGGAAATACATGCATGGAGCTTTTCCAAATCGTCGCGCACGTGCCCCAGAATTTGGCTAACCCGGTCCTGGAATTGCAGCGAAACCAGAATGTCCGATAGCTCGTTCTTGATCTCTACGCTTTTTCCTTGAAGGATCTCGGCGGATTGGCACAAAGCGCCGCCCGCCTTGCTGAATTGGTCGAGAACACGGTTGATCGCGGTCTCGGAATCGGTCAGCAATTTCACGTCTTGATTGGCAGTTTTTTCGGAAAGCTCCAATGCCGAGGTGATGGCCTCGTTGATGACATTCACCCGTTCGCTGATCCGTTTTCCGGTTTCTCCGGAAAACGTCGACAATTTCCGTACTTCATCCGCGACGACCGCAAATCCTCTTCCGGCCTCCCCCGCGCGTGCGGCTTCGATGGCCGCGTTAAGGGCCAGCAAGTTGGTCTGCCCGGCGACATTGGCGACTTCCGCTGCCATCTGTTTCAACTCTTCCGTGAAGTGGGACAGTTGCAGGATTTCCTGCATCGCCATCCGCCTCATGTCGAGAGCGGTCTTTAAAGAGGCGAGAACTGAGTTCAATTCGTTTTGGCTCTGCGTTAGAAGCGAAACCATGCCGCTGTCGCCCGCTTGTCCACCGATATCCAAGGCCGCTTCTTGCGAAGCGATCACCGTGGTTTGTAGGTCGTGCGCAATATCGGCAAAGCGGTCGCTGAGTATGACTATGGCCTCTTCCATCTGCGACCGCCCCATCTCGATCTGGCCGGACCACACGGGCAATACGGCCGTACATAATTTGTCCAGGCTGTGGATGTGTTCGCGCTGCTCTTTCCGTTCGGCCAACAGAATGGCATTGCTTTCGCTTATCGCCGCCGCTAACCCTCGCTCGGACCGCGCGGCGAGCAGACGAACGGGCAGCAGCGCCATGAGTAGCAAGATGCCGCCTCCGATCAGGCTGCCGGCGCTCCAATTTCCTATCAGCGTCGTTATGAGAAAACCGCCCATCCCAAGGCAACCCGCATAACACCATAAGGCTTTGTTCGGTAAATGGTCGGAGGTGGAGAATTCGCGGGTGGCGTATAACTCCTTTTCACTGTGCATCTGTGTTTTCACTCCTGGTGGTTTTCGATTTCCGAATTACCGTGTCCGTGTTACATGCCGGCTCTTGTCACGTCCTAGAACCGTTTTCATTAGTCAAAATAAAGCTCGCACCCTCGGTAACTGCATAGCGGTTAAAGAGGGCGTTATTTGGGTAAGGTTGTTATTTCAGTGCTGGGGATAAGAGGATTCGCGGCAAACTGCCACTATGTATCCCTAAAGGTCGACACTATCGGCACTCCTTATCGAGTCGGATATGTGGCCATGCGTGCATATGACACGATTGTCTATGACGCTGAGCACAGCCGTTTGTGTCGGCGGGAAGAGTCCAAGATGGCCCGTGCTGGGGCTGCTGTTCGAAAATTTTCCCGGTACATCGACTTGCGGCCGCAGCCTTGATTTCCGTGACGATTCCGGGGCTATATTCAAACTAATCAGACCAGGCGGTCGTAGCCATTAGCAATTGAAACTTTCCCGAGCATTTTTCCAGCGAATGTAAGTCTGGTACGGATATCACAGAATGAAAGTAAGAAAATTCTGATTTTTTTGTAGGAAAAACGGAATTAGATGTAGGGGTGTCGGATGCTTGCCGTCTCGAAGGTATGGTTCGCCAAAGCGTGCAGGCTAAGGGAGGGAGAGAGGGGGTGAGTCCGTCAAGGTGGTGTAAATTCCGGGGGTGAACTCCGGTTCACTCTCACAACTGGATTGCAGCGTGCGTCCATCCAAAATCGCAGCCTTCGGCTGCGGTTTTCGCCCCTGAGCCAGGCGCAAACCTTCGCGGAGATCGTGCACGATCGCGTCGAAGCAGCCCGCCGCGAGCCAACGCCGGGTCTGCCGATAGACGGCTCCCCACGGCGGCAAGTCATGCGGCAACATCATCCGCAGGGCTCACCGGTCCGCACCAACCAACGCAAGCAATTGACGATTTCGCGCAGATCGTGCTGGCGTTGGGGCGCGGCCGCCTTCATCAAGGTTAAATAAGGGACCGCGAACGTCCATTCGTCGTCTGAAACATCGCTGGGGTAAGGTTTTCGAGT
>NZ_JBDIVO010000082.1:0-15554 GCF_039794385.1 Methylocaldum sp.
CTACAAAGGTATCAAAACTCCGGAGCGGCGCGGTAAGTCCAGGTAACGGCCAAATTGCCGAAAAAGCCGTCCCCCAGTTGGACCTGGTCGAATTCGCGGCGGGGATTGGCGAGCACTACGTGCTTGGTGTTCAGATCTTCATAAATCGGCAAGCCGACCGACCCGCGCAGCTTGAAGTTTCCGCCGAAAGCGTTGAGAAAGCGGTAGTCGAAGACGAATGCAAGATTGGTCACGGTGCCGCCGCTGTTCCCGATCTTGTAGCCGTGGTCTTCGCTTTTTTGCGTGTAGCTGGCGTCCATCTCGATGCCCAACATCAGATCATAGTTCGGCGTGTAGTGGAAAGCCGCGCCGACGGTGGCGACGTCGCCGAAGGCAAAGTCGTTGTCATTTTCCGGGTTGACGGCGTAGAGGGCCGAACCGTGAAACCAGAAATCTTTCCAGCGCTGCGAATAGAGCAGTCCTCCGGTGAAAGTGGCGGTGTCTTTGCCGAGTTGCAGCGCCGGGCCGGTGGAAACGAGCCTTCTCCCGGCCACGGGATCCGTGGTCGCTCCCCGCTCGCCGTCGAACTGTCCGGTCGGCAAGGTGGTGCCGAGCAGAATGGTCCCGAATTTGTCCCAGCGGGTGCTGCGCCAGAAGTTATAGCGTCCTTCCAGGGTAATGTCGCCGATGCCGTTTTCCTCGCCGACGGTTTCCCTGACGCTGGTGGGCGACGTTCTGACTAGCGTCTTGGTTCTACGTTCGAACCAGGGGACGTTGACGAAAAGAGAGAGATTGTCGGTGGGCGAGTAGTTGACGATCAGTGCCTGCTGATGCGCCTGGACTTCTTTCGGAGCCCGCGGCTGGGTCCTGTTGCTGTTGATGAACTCGCTGGGATCGGTGCTGTTTGAGCCTGCTTTGACCTGGTCTTTCTGCATGTAGCCGTAGACGGCGCCGATGCTGAAGGCTCCCGCTCCCGGCGTCACTGCCGTACGGATACGGAATGGCGCGGTGGTCCCGACCGGCGAGACATCCTGATAGGCGATCCCGAAGTCGATCACGTCGCCCCCTTCCTTGGCGGCGAATGCCTCGGCCTCTTCCCGGTTGGCGAAAGCGATATAGTTCGGAACCATATCCGGAATGACGCGGCTGCCGATGACATAAATGGCGTCTTCGGCATCTATCAGCTTGCCGGAGACCCAGTCGTGCACTTTTACCGATTCGAAGGCGGAAAGTCCGCCGGCATCGTCGACCTCGCGCAGCATGCAGGCGACGCCGCAGGTGAATTTTTTCTTGCCGTCCTTGTAAACCAATTCGGCGGCACTCTTTAGGTACTGATCGATGTACATACCACAGACCCGGCAGCTTTCCCGTTCATGGGGCTCCTCGGCCGAGACCGCAAACGATATGAGCAGAAGCTGGCATATCGCCAATGCTGGCCCCAAGCCAAATCTAATGAGTGCCGTCATAAAATCCCCCTTTGTATAGCACTGTGGTCAAAAGCTTTTCGAAAGTGTCGATACTGGCTTCCCCGGTGATCTTCTCCCGCACGATGCCTTTCTCGTCGAGCACCAGGGTCGTCGGCAAGCCGATTACGCCGAACTGCCGGGCTACTTTTCCGTATTCGTCCACCAGCATCGGATAAGTGACGTGATCGAACTTCCGGAACCGCTCGTCCGCCTCGACGGGCCGGCTTTCGTGTATGGCGACCGGCAGGAAACCTTTGTCCTTATATTTTTGATAGAGGGTTTCCAGGGCCAGGACGGTTTCTTTGTTGCAGTGGGAGCAATCCATAGCCCAGAAGCGCACCAGGACCACCTTGCCCCGGATGTCCTTGGGCAGCGTCACGGGATTTCCGTGAAAATCGGTGAGCGTGACGACGGGCGCCATGTCGCCGATCTGCAAGCCCGGCCGTCGACCGTTGCAGGCGCCGAGCGACGCCATGATCGACGCGGCCAATAAAAGTCGAATCCAAAATGTGATCGTCATGAACGCCGGTCCAGCGATTCGATGACGGCCGGGGTCACATCCTGAAAGCGCAAGATCTTGGTGCCCTTGTGGTCCTCCAGAAATTCCTGGGCGGACTCTTGATCCCTGAAGGGGAGCAATTCATGACCCATGGGGCCCAGTACGTCCGAGCCGATCACGTAAAATGCGGGCTTGGCTTCGATCAGTTCGACTTCGTAATAATCCGTGACGTAAATGGCGACGATTTGGTCCGCCGTTTTCCCCGGTGTGTATTTGGACGTGTCGAAGATATGCTTGAACATATCCTTGGCGCCGTCGTAAAAGTACGAGGTGCCGTCCTTAAAAACGATCTGCGCCACCCACTTCGGATATTTGTAGACGAACATGCCGCAGACCGGGCAGCGGTCGCTCTTCTTGAGCACCGCCTTTCCTGCTGCGTCGGCGACGGAGCCGGGAACGACCCGGGACAAAGCCAGCGCCGCGAGGGCGCGCAAACAGTTCCTTCGGGATCGATCGGTCATGATGGCTACCTTAACTTACAAAATGAGATTCGAGATCGCGATTCGATACGTCACGATGGATGCGAAAGCCGTGTAGGACACGATCGAGGTCAATGCGAGTCTTCTTAGCAGCGATGGTATTGCCGAGCTCAGGCTTGCTATCCCGCGGAACGGGATCAGGACGGCGATGCCCGCGCCGGCGACTACGGCGCTGAACAACAGGATGTATAGCAGATAACCGATGTAGTTATATTCCTCCATGATGATGCAGAACGGACAATGGTGGGTCGGCAATTCGTAGATATAAAGCGAGATGCAGGAAATGATCGCGACTATGGAGACGAAGAAGGCCACTACCGCCAAAGCGGAATAGACATAGCCGCCTTTTCCCCGAAGATAGAAATAAATGCCGGAGAGCAGCGCCGCGGCAATGCTGATATAAAAAGCCCAGAGCGTGGGTAATGCCGGCAGGGCCGCGATTTCCGAGCCGAGTCCCTCGACCCGTTCGCTGCTGAAAAGGGCGCCGCAGCACGAGGTGATGACATTGGCGTCCAGCTTCAGGAAATAAGCCAGTTCCACAATCGTTTCGGCCACGATGAACGGGGCGATGACCGCCAGCAGGAGGTATTTTTTCCTGATGAGAGGGTAGTCGTAAGCCTGATTGTCCGCGTGGTTCAGCACCAGCCAGAGTCCCGCCAGCAGGAAATTGCCGACCTTCAGGATCAGGGTCGGATAACCGAAGGCATTCACGCTCAAGGCCCCCGCGGCGCACATGGCGCCGACGAACAGCGGGTAGAGCGTGTCGGCGGTGAACACGTAAAGGAACAGCGAGATCAGTTGCAGCCCGAAGGTATAGGACAGCAGCGTCGAGACCAGGTAGGTCCGCCGCTCCAGGGTCAGCTGCAGTTCGCTGCCGCTCTCGATGTTCCAGTGGCGATAGATCTGTAGCCCATAGTAGGCCGAATAAACCACCATCAGGCTCACCGTCAGCGCGGCGATGATATTGGCGATCACCGCCGGATGCATGATCACGGCGCTTCTCCTTCGAGCCGGCCGTCCCGCAGCCGGACCACCTCGTCGACGACGCTGGCCTGGTACACCAGGGGGTCGTGGCTGGTAATCAGGACCGTTTTGCCGTCTTTTTTGAACGTTTCCACGATTTCGAGGAATCTGTAAGAGAGCTTGGTGTCCAGGTTGGAGGTTGGCTCATCCGCGATGATGACGGACGGGTCGTTGATCAGTGCTCGGACGATGCCCACCCGCTGCGCTTCGCCGCCGGACAGCCACTCGATGCGCGAGTGTGCCTTGCGGGAAAGGTCTAGCCTGTCGAGCAGATGCATCGCGCGCTCCTTGAGCGGCCCATGCCGTTCGCCCAAGGGGTAGGCGGGCAGCATGACGTTTTCCAGTGCAGTGATCCCCTTGATCAGATTGTGCTGTTGGAAGATGAAGCCGAAGGTCTTGCGGCGGATATCGGTCAGAAAGCGTTCCGGCAAGCTGGTGATTTCGCGTCCGCTCAGTTTCACCCGTCCGGCGGTAGGGCGCGACATGCAGCCGATGATGCTGAGCAGGGTGGTCTTCCCCGAGCCGCTGGGGCCGGTCAGAACGGTGACCTTGTTGGAGCTGATGTTGAGGCTGATGCCGTTGAGCGCCGAGTATTCGCTCGGCTTGCCTGTGTTGAATACTTTGCGGACGTCGAAAAGCTCGATCATGAATCACTCTCCCGTATGGCGCATGGCGGTGTCCGGATCGATGGTCGCCGCCCGCCAGGCCGGAACGATGGTGGATACCGTGTAGGGCACCACCGTGAGGAAGAAGAGGGTGGTCAATTGTTCGGCGCTTACGAAAGGCATCAGCTTGAACTGCGGATACAGGGTCGACCAGCCTTTCAAAGCCGGTTCGAACACCAGGGAATGGGTGAAGAATACGTGGATGTAAGCGAGGATCACGCCGCCGAGAAATGCGGTCAGCGAAATCACCGCGCCTTCCCAGAATTTCATGCGGATGATGTCCGAGGTTTCCCATCCGATGGCCTTCAGTATGCCGATTTCGCGCCGCTCCCCGGCGCTGAGCCCGGAGGCCTTGTCCCAGGCGAAGATGACGAATGCCAGGACCGCCGCGGACAGGATCACGATCATCATGCCGCCGCGCCAGTTGAAGATCGAGTCGTAGGTGCGGAGGATCTCGTCCCGTATGATCGGGCGGGAATCGGGAAACAGCCGGGTGATCTTGGCGGCGATCGTGGAAAGCTCCTCGGGATTTCTGACCGAGACCGCCAGATCGGTCACATAGTTCTCGGGGATGCCGAAAAATCTGCGGAAGTCGGGCTCGGTCATCAGGATCAGATCGGAGGAGACAAGTTCCGACGCGGAGGAAAGCGTGTCCTTGATTCTCAAGGGCATTCCTTCGCCGGCATGGGTGCGGAACAGTATGAATTCGCCCTTGCCGGCATTCCGCACCCGGGCGATGCCGTTGCCGATGACGATGTTTCCCGCGCCGATCGTTTCGGCGCCGACGAGAGGCATGGCTTGCTCTTCAGGGCCGTGGCGGTGCTCGTTTTCGGTCACGACCGTGCGCATCGGCTCGGTCTCGGCTTGTTCCGTCGCTGTCGTGGCGGGCGGCACCAGCAAGGTGTAGTTGGCTCCGAAAACAGGGTCGAAATAATAGCCCCAGAGCCGCCCCTCGACTGCCTGCACGCCCCGGATTTTCAGAATTTCGTCCCGATAGCGCAGCGGCATGAGGTCGTGGCGTCCCGCCACGACTTTTTGCACGATCATTTCCGGCGACTCTCGAAGGACGAGGGATGCCTCTTTCTTGATCGCGTGGGTAAAGAACATCACCGAGGCCAGGATGAACACGATCAAGGCGTACAGGATCAAGAGGCCAATGTTCTTCACCTTGCGCCGCAGCAGCGACGACAGGGTGAAATCGATGATGTATTTCTGCTTCTCAATCCAACTCTTCATTGATTTTCCGAATGTTTTCCGGTGCGCCCAGGAAGGAGCCGGAAGGGAAATGCTCCAGGGATATGGGATGGTCCTGAAAGGGTGTGCTCAAGTCCGCTTGCGAGAGATGACGCGTGTAGCGGGCCTCGGTAAACAGGCATAGATCGGTGAGATGGAGTGCCTTTACCAAAGCCCGTTTTTCAGTCAATTCCGGTGGATGCGTCCGAGTGGAGATTGCGGCGTGCAGGAGCAACAAACCGAGGATGGCCGATTGCGCTGCGATCGCCGATAAAAAAACGCTCGATTTCCTGGTCATTGTTCTTGTGAATTGTCTTGTGTTTCGGTCTGCGGCGCGTCTTTCCTCAAACTATGCTCTGCCGCTGGCGGGGGGCGAAGAGAAGAGTGTGACCGCCATGCAACAGGTATGCCTGAATTTGAGACCTTTTTTTGATCGGAGTTTTCCGATGTTCATGTGCGTTGATTGCGGCGGAAGTGTGGGAAATCCCGCATCGGTAGTGTAAATCCCACAGTTTTCGGCGATACGTCGACCGCTCGACAACTTCGCTCATTCGGGCGGGCGACGGCCGGGTTGTTCGTCGCTCTTCCCCTGTTCTGGGCCGGCGGCGTCTTCTTGCACGATGAAGCTGCCGGGAATCATGCCCATCCAGCAACTCCAGGGAATCACGCCGGCCTGTTGCGGCGTGAACTCGATGATTTGCTCGCCTTTTACCACGTCGAATTCGAGCCCCAGAGACGGGACAATGATCCGGTGGTTGCAGTAGTTCAGTTCCTTTCCCTCGATGATCCACTTCACGGGAACGCCTTTTTTCAGTACGAACGTGTCCGGTTTAAAACCCCGCTTATTGACCTCCATGCGGATCACCTGGTAATCGCCGGCGGGAGCCGTGGAGTCCTCTTTCTTGGTCAAATTTTCCAGGCGGGTTGCGGCCAAGGTCGCCAAGGTCCGAAAGTCGTAGCCGGAGCCGCTCATGATCAGGCCTCGATTCAGCATGATGAGTCCGAGGGCCATCACCAGAAAGGCGGATGCTTTCAAGAGTCCTCGGGTCGCCTGGGCGGAAATCAGGCTGGTCAGCACCCCGAAGCCGAACAATATCGGCAATGTGCCCAGCCCGAAGACGAAAAGGAGCTTGGAGCCTTCGATAAAGCTGCCGGTGCCGGCGGCCATGATGTACATGGCCTGGAGCGGACCGCAGGCGATCATCAGACCGTTCAGCAGGCCGATCAGGAATGGACTTTTGCTTTTTTGCGTCCTGCCGTATACGAAGCGGTTCAAGAATGTCGGTATGCGAATGTGAACGCGCCGGAGGCTCTTGAACCAGTCCAGCATGTTGAGGCCGAACACGATCAGGAAGATGCCGGCCGCGATCGCGGCGATGCCACGGATTTCCGGGGTAAAGGCTATGAACGAACCGAGCAGCCCGAATAGGCCGCCGATCAGGGTATACGATAAGGTCTTGCCGACCCCGTAAAGGACGTGGGAGAGCACCAAGGAACGTTTGCCGGTCGCGGCGGCGCTCGCGGTATAGCCGACAACGAAACCGCCGCACATTCCCACGCAGTGAAAACCGGTGACGAAGCCGATCAGAAACAAGAGGCCATAGCTCATGCTACGATCGAACTCTGGCAGGTGCATGCGCTCGGCGAGCTGATCGCCTTGGATCAGGAGTGCGGCAATAACGGTTAGTGAGAGCAGGGCGACCAGCAATCGTCCGAAGGCGCGGAGCCGCGAAGAACCGCCGGCCGGCGCCGGTGAGCATTGATAACCCTGGCTATCGATGGCTTCGATGATTTTTCGGGGATCGGTTCGAGCGGGGTCGAAGCTGACGGTGGCGGTCCCGGCCGCAAAATCGGCCTTGATATCTTGGACCCCGGAAAGTTGGGCCACCGCTTGCTCGATCGTCGTTTCGCATCCCTGGCAGTGCATGCCGTCGACGCGGAATTTCCGGGTTATCATCGCCATCCAATAGTACCTGCTGGGAAATTTCAGCCCGTTACCCGCGGAGCTCAGTAGGGGTGAATTATATTAGCGGATTTTAATGATGACGTTACAAGAGTGTTTCATCAATGTATCGTTTTCGGGCGAATGAGGAGCCTTGAAACAAGGAACCGCGGTAATGATGGCGTTTCTCGTTTTCGGCAAGGATGAATGGCTGCAAAAACTACGCCTCTCGATGAAGCGTGTTCAAAGCACGGCTCGGATAATAGTTGGCGGGAAACCGCGAAAGGCGTTATGAGTCAGTCTTCACGCTTAAATTCGCCTTCTATCGTGTGCCGGGTTTCGCGTGTCGTCTTTCCGGGAGGGTGGGAAATGCCGCTTTCGAGAATACGTTGCGCGATTCGTTTCCGGGTGGCCGGCAGCAGGCAGAACAATGCCAGCATATCGCTGATGAAGCCGGGTATCAGCAACAGCAAACCCCCGGCGGCTATCAAGCCGCCTTCGATCATCTCGCGGGCCGGCAATTCGCCACGCGCCAAGGCTTGCTGAACCCGGAACCAGGTGGTCCAACCCTGTATTCTCAATAAAAAGCTGCCTAGCGCCGCAGCACCCAGCAACAGGAATAAAGTGGGGAAAAAACCCAGAGAACCGACGAGTTTGATCAGTAAATAAATCTCCAAGACCGGCAAGCTCAACAGCGCGAGCAATAACCATTGACCGATGTTCATTAAGCCCTCATACGTTTAGAATTCCGATTAATCCAGTGCTTTTTGCCATGTCTACCCAATACTGTCTAGTTTTGTGCACTTGTCCGGATGCGAACACCGCGGAGACGTTGGCTAGGGCGGCGGTCGCCGAACGCCTGGTCACCTGCGCCAACATCGTTCCCGGACTGACATCCGTTTATCCTTGGGAAGGCAAGATAGAAACGGCTCAGGAGCATCTCCTCCTGATGAAGACCGAAACGGCTTCTTTGGAAGCATTGGAAGTCTTTGTGCGCGAGAAACACCCGTACGAACTTCCCGAATTCATTGCGGTCTCCATACTGCATGGTTCGACCGCGTACCTCGATTGGATCAGCAGATGGCTGCCCCCCGAAAATTGATGGACCGTCCGGACGGATTGCTTCCGGACAGAGTCCGCATCCCCGACCTTCTTCCTACTGAGTGATTTTGTTATGCCGCAGTTCCCCGACAAAGGTATCTACACAGATCGTCACCCCGGCAGGGAGTGCCGGGGTCCAGGCGCCAAGGATGGCAAAGGCCTTTCACATCCCTGTGTTCTGGATTCCGGCAATCCATGCCGGAATGACGGCTTTGCAAACGTGTGCATATACCTTTGGTTCCGCGAGTGGGTTTTTGGGTTGTTGTTTATCTTTTTGCCGGCCTGGACAGGTACGGTTTGGGCCATCAGCAGCGAAGAGCTTCTGCCACCCGAACAGGCTTTCCGGGCATCGGCAAAGATCGAGGGCGATGAGGCCTTGGTCGGATTCGACATCGCGGACGGCTATTATCTGTACCGGCAAAAATTCAAGTTCGCGTCCAAGACTTCGGGCGTCGATTTGGGCGAGCCGGTTTTTCCGAAGGGAGAAACCAAACACGACGAATTTTTCGGCGAGATGGAGATTTATCGCGGGCACGTCGATATCCGTCTTCCGTTGATGCGGAGCGGCGGCACCGCCGATGCACTGGCTCTCGACGTAACCTCGCAGGGCTGCGCCGATGCCGGAGTATGCTATCCGCCGTACAAGCGGACGGTGAACGTGGCGTGGCCTCCGACTGGCGCAGGCGGTGCCAAGACCGATTCGCTCGGAAAATTGGCCGAAGCCTTCAAATCGCTGGGCGTGAAAACCCAGCCCGTCGATTTGCTGCCCCCGGATGAGGCGTTCCGTTTCTTCGCCGAGGTCAAGGATGCTGGTACGCTGTGGGTGAGCTGGCAGATTGCCGACGGGTATTATCTTTACCGGGAAAAATTCAAGCTGGCCTTGCTCGGCGAGAGCGGGGTAAAGCTCGGGAGCTATGAGATTCCGCACGGCGAACCCAAGCACGACGAAGAGTTCGGGGCGGTGGAGGTATTCCATCGGGAAGTCGGTTTTGCCGTTCCGCTGTCGCGTGCCGATGGCAAGCCGGTCAATATTCAGTTGCAGGCGAATTATCAGGGCTGCGCGGAGAAGGGTGTGTGCTACCCGCCGATGCAGAAAACCGCGAGCCTGGATTTGCCGGCCGGTGGTACCGGAAAAATCGCGTCGGTAGCAAATCCTGCCGAGCCGGTATCGGAGCAGGACCGAATCGCCTTCGCGCTGCAAAGCGATTCCCCCTGGGCGACGGTTCTCAGTTTTCTCGGGTTCGGGCTGCTGCTGGCGTTCACGCCCTGTATTTTTCCGATGATCCCGATTCTGTCGGGCATCATCGTCGGGAATGGCCACACGATCACGACCGGCCGGGCTTTCATGTTGTCCCTCAGCTACGTATTGGCTTCGGCGTTTGCTTATACCGTCTTCGGCGTTTTGGCCGGGCTGTTCGGCAGCAATCTTCAGATTCTGTTTCAAAAGCCCGAAGTCATCGTGGCATTCAGCGCTTTGTTCGTGCTGCTGGCCTTGTCGATGTTCGGCGTTTATACGCTGCAAATGCCCGAATTCATCCAATCCCGCGTGGTTTCCATCAGCAATCAGCAACGCGGCGGCACTCTGACTGGAGCGGCGATCATGGGCGCACTTTCCGCCTTGATCGTCGGGCCGTGCGTGGCGGCGCCCCTGGCCGGCGCGCTAATCTATATCGGCCAGACCGGCGATGCGGTGCTTGGCGGGCTGGCTTTGTTCGCGCTGGGCTTGGGTATGGGTATCCCCTTGCTGGCCATTGGCGCATCGGCAGGCAAGTTGCTGCCCAAGGCCGGGACCTGGATGAACGCGGTGAAGGCCGCTTTCGGCGTGGGTCTTTTGGCGATCGCGGTTTGGCTGCTCGAACGTATTTTGCCCGCCGCCGTATCCATGTTCCTTTGGGCGCTGCTGCTGATCATTCCGGCCATTTACCTCGGCGCCCTGGATGCCTTGCCTCATCCGGCCTCCGGATGGCGCAGACTGTGGAAGGGCGTGGGCATCGTCATGCTTACGTACGGGGTGCTGCTGTTGATCGGCGTCGCTTCGGACAGCACCGACCCGCTACAGCCGTTGCGCGGGATCTCTGCGGCGACGGCCAAGGCGTCGCCGCAGTCGATCGCGTTCCGAAAGGTCAGGACCATTGACGACCTGAATCAGCAGGTGGCGGCGGCCGAGGTCGCCGGAAAGTGGGTCATGCTGGATTTCTATGCCGATTGGTGCATCTCCTGTAAGGAAATGGAGCGCTATACCTTCGCCGATCCCAAAGTACAGAATGCGCTCAGCAACGTGGTATTGCTGCAGGCCGATGTCACGCAAAATTCCGCGGACGATCAGGCGCTCTTGCAACGCTTTGGTCTCATCGGTCCGCCGGCGACGCTGTTCTTCGGACCTGATCGGGAGGAGCGGAAATCGTTCCGCGTGGTCGGCTATATGAATGCGGATGAATTTTTGGGACATTTGCAAAGGGCGTTGCAGTGAAATCGACAAAGTTTCTCTACGGATTGCTCGCATTGGCCGCGCTTCTTCTCGGCATTCTCGCCCAAAGCTGGCTGAGCGGAGAGTCGACAGCCCCGAGGAATGGGGCGCCTCCGGAGCCTGTGACGCTCAGGGATCTCGATGGCAATCCGCACGATATCGCCGAATTGAAAGGCAAGATCGTCGTACTCAACTTCTGGGCGACCTGGTGCGCCCCCTGCCGGGAGGAGATGCCGGAGTTCGTCCGATTGCAGACGGAATTGGGCGACAAGGGCGTCCAGTTCGTCGGCATTGCCATAGACGAATCGGAAGCCGTGCAGGACTTCTTAAGAGAGACGCCGGTCAACTATCCGATATGGCTGGGTGACGAACGTGCCGCCGCCTGGGCGGAGAGTCTCGGAAACCGGCTTAACGTCTTGCCGTTCTCCGCCGTTTTCGACCGTGCCGGCCAGCAGGTGGACGCCCATACGGGGCCATTCTCGAGAGAGCAGCTCATGAAGGTTCTCGAAGCGCTGCTTCATTGACCTTTCCGCCAAAACGCGCTAACTGCGTCGAATGTAAGCGAAATCCTTCATTTGTGGACAGATTTTGCGCATTTCGGCAAAATAGCCGCGGTTTTTCGGCTTCTGCGGTAATCGGAAACGGGGCTGCTCTCGTAATATGGCAAACATCCTTGTGCTCAACGGCCCGAATCTCAATTTGCTTGGGTTTCGCGAGCCGGGGTTATACGGCAGTCAAACGCTTGGCGACATCGAGTCTGCACTGGACTCCAAGGCGCAAGCGCTGGGTTGCCATCTGGATTTTTTCCAGAGCAATGCCGAGCACGAGCTTATAGACCGTATCCACCAGGCGTTCAGGGAATCCATCGACTTCATACTCATCAATCCGGGAGCTTACACGCATACCAGTATCGCGCTTCGAGATGCGTTTCTTGCAACCCGCATTCCTTTCATTGAAGTCCATTTATCCAACGTTCACGCGCGGGAGCCTTTCCGCAAACACTCATATTTATCCGATATCGCCAAAGGCGTTATTTGCGGATTCGGCGCGCTCGGTTATGAGCTCGCCTTGACTGCCGCCATACACATCCTAAAAACAGGCTAAGACATGGATATTAGAAAAATAAAAAAGCTCATCGAAATGATCGAAGAGTCGGGCATTGCCGAAATCGAGATTCGCGAAGGGGAGGAATCGGTACGCATTAGTCGGTACAGCAGTACGGCGCCGCAACCGGTGCAGGTATTGCAGGCTGCTGCGCCGGCCGTTGCGCCACAGCCGGCCGCAGCGCCTCAGTCGGCCGAGGCGACGGTGGACAAACTGACCGGGCACATCGTCCGATCGCCCATGGTGGGAACCTTTTACCGTTCGCCCTCGCCAGGAGCGAAAGCTTTCGTGGAGGTCGGCCAGCGCGTGGAAGTGGGCGATACGCTCTGCATCATCGAGGCGATGAAGATTCTGAATCAGATCGAGGCGGACAAAGCCGGTGTGATCGCAAAGGTGCTGGTGGAAAACGCCCAACCGGTGGAATACAACCAGCCCTTGTTCGTCATCGAGTAACGGCTTATCGCTGTTGCTTCTAATTCGGCCCATCCACCAGGTGTCAGTTCATGCTCGGTAAAGTTCTCATCGCCAACAGGGGCGAGATCGCCCTGCGCATTCTTCGTGCTTGCCGCGAACTCGGTATCAAAGCCGTGGCCGTGCATTCCGAGGCCGACCGCGACCTAAAGCACGTGCGGCTCGCCGACGAGTCCGTGTGCATCGGTCCTGCGCCGTCGAAGGAAAGCTATCTCAACATTCCGGCTATCATCAGCTCCGCCGAAGTCACCGATTCGGTGGCTATCCATCCCGGTTACGGGTTTTTGTCGGAGAACGCCGACTTCGCGGAAAAAGTGATCCAAAGCGGTTTCATTTTCATCGGCCCTCGTCCGGAGACCATCCGGCTCATGGGGGACAAGGTGTCTGCCATCGAGGCCATGAAAAAGGCCGGTATTCCGTGTTTGCCCGGCTCGGATGGCCCTTTGAGCGAAAATCACGACGAAAACCTGAAAGTCGCCCGCCGAATCGGTTTTCCGGTCATCATCAAGGCGGCGGGCGGCGGTGGAGGACGCGGCATGCGGGTCGTCCACAGCGAGGCGAATCTTCCGAGCGCCATCACGCTGACTCGAGGGGAGGCCGCGGCGGCATTCGGCAACGACATGGTCTATATGGAGAAGTTCCTGGAAAATCCGCGGCATATCGAGGTCCAAGTGATTGCCGACGGACACGGGAATGTGGTTCATCTGGGCGAGCGCGATTGCTCCACTCAGCGTCGGCATCAGAAAGTCGTCGAAGAGGCGCCGGCGCCCGGCATTACCGAGGAGCAGCGTCGCCAAATCGGTGAGCGTTGCGTCAGAGCCTGTCAGGAAATCGGCTATCTGGGCGCCGGAACCTTCGAGTTTCTTTACCAGGACGGCCAGTTTTATTTCATCGAGATGAATACCCGGGTACAGGTGGAACATCCGGTGACGGAAATGGTGACGGGCTTCGATATCGTCAAGGAGCAGCTTCGCATTGCCGCCGGCGAGGTATTGGCGATCAGGCAGGAGGATGTTCAGATGCGGGGCCATGCCATTGAGTGCCGGATCAACGCCGAGGATCCGCAAAGTTTTATCCCGAGCCCCGGCGTGATCGAGCAGTTCCATATGCCCGGAGGTCCTGGAATCCGGGTCGAAACGCATATCTATAACGGCTATCGGGTACCGCCTTATTACGACTCGATGATCGGCAAGCTCATCGCCCACGGCGAGACCCGGAGCGGGGCTATCGCGCGTGCCCGCATGGCGCTTCAGGAAATGGTCATCGGCGGTATCAAGTGCAATATTCCTTTGTTGCTCGATATCATCAACGATGCGGCTTTTAATGCCGGCGGGCAGAATATCCATTATTTGGAGCAGAAGCTCGGATTGAAACACTGATGTGGCGTCAGCTGGCGATTACGGTCGATGAGTCTTTGGCGGAGCCGGTTTCCGATCTTTTGTCGAATCTCGGCGCCGTTTCCGTCAGCTTCGAAGATGCCGGCGACCAGCCTCTGTTCGAACCCAAGCCGGGGGAGACGCCGGTTTGGCGGCAGACTAAAGTGATCGGGTTATTCGATGCCGACGCCAATACCAATCGCATACGGAACTCGGTCGCGAACCAATTCGGCGAGCGAGTACTTCAATATCAGCTCGAGGATTTGGAAGACCGTGTATGGGAGAGAGCGTGGCTGGATCATTTTCAGCCGATGCGCTTCGGCCAGAGGCTCTGGATTTGCCCGACCGGCTTCGAGCCGCCGGAACCCGTGGCCGTCAACGTAGTGCTCGACCCCGGCTTGGCTTTCGGAACCGGCACTCATCCCACGACAGCGCTTTGCCTCGAATGGCTGGACGGCCAGGATCTCGCAGGCAAGACCGTGATCGATTACGGCTGCGGATCGGGAGTTCTGGCTGTGGCTGCATTGAAGCTGGGTGCGGCGAAAGCCTATGGCGTGGATATCGATCCCCAGGCGCTCACCGCCTCGGACGAAAACGCGCGCAAGAATGGCGTGGAGGACAGGTTGGCCCTCGGGTATCCGCGCGAGCTTGCCGCTGTCCGCGCTGATGTGCTGGTCGCCAACATTTTGGCTACGCCTTTGATCGAACTGGCGGCGGAAATCAGCGAAAAAGTCCGGCCCGGCGGGAGTTTGGCATTGTCCGGTATTTTGGCGACGCAGGTCGAAAACGTTCGCGCGGCCTACGCGTCGCAGTTCGATTTCTGTCCCCCCGTGGTTCGCGAGGAATGGGCATTGCTTACCGGCGCCAAGCTTCGAGGTTGAATCGTGTTTACCCGCTGTCCCGAGTGTAAGACCGCATACCGCATCAGCGTCGGCCAATTACGGGCTGGACGCGGAGAAGCGCTTTGCGACCGCTGCCATATCGTTTTCAACGTCTTAGTATCCTTGGGGCAAGCCGTGAAGGATGCGGTTCCGGAGGACACGCCTCAAGCCAGACCTCCGGTTTTGGGAGATCGAGAAGCGGTCCTCCTCCGAAAATTCGAGCGGGAGCTGTCCGAGGAGTCGGGTGGCGAGCAATCGGGGACCGAGCACAAAAGCAAGGCGTTTGACGGGGAAGCTCGGGCAGGCCATGGCAAAGGAAAGTCCGGTCCGTCCTCGGTAACGCCGGGTGCTTTGTGGGGGCTGGGCGTGTTCGGGCTGCTGGGTCTCCTGATTGCTCAACTGGTCATTTTCGAAGGAGACAGAATAGTACAGAGCGCACGACTGCGTCCCTGGCTGGACATGGCCTGCAAGACGATCGACTGTTCTTTGCCGCCCTATAAAGACGTGCGCCGCATCCAGATTTTCGATCGCGCCTTGCGGCCGGACTCGACCCGCGATGACGCACTGGAATTCCAACTCGTCTTTGCGAATCAGTCCAACTTGCCGCAAATGCTCCCCAATCTGAAGCTGGTTCTCACCGAACTCAACGGAAGCCCGGTGGCGGAGCGGATATTCACGCCTTCGGAATATCTTCCCGAAGGGGAAAAAACCTCGCTGATGCCTGTCGGCAAACCGTTTGAAATTCGCTTGCTATTGGCCAAACCCACTAACGACGTGGGCGGCTTCACGTTCGAACTGCTCTGATCCG
>NZ_JBDIVO010000083.1:0-15502 GCF_039794385.1 Methylocaldum sp.
ATTGGTCGGGGCGAGAGGATTTGAACCTCCGACCACCTGCACCCCATACAGGTGCGCTACCAGACTGCGCTACGCCCCGTGAAGGCGACAATAATACCGCGTTTATGAATTCTAAGCAAAATCCGAGAATCGCCGATCGCGTAGTTGGTTTCAAACCGGCGGTGCGGCTTTATTCAATCCGCTCACCTTGCGGCATGATGGTTATCGGCGTGTTGATGGCGGCCGTAATGATTGATGTCACAGTACAGGGAATCCGGATCGCATCCTTCGCACTCGAGCTGTAAGGTGCAATGACCGATGCCGTAATTGCTCCGGATCATCTCCTTGATTTCATGTTGTATTAACGCGGCCTGGCTGATCAGAACGTCGTCGATGACGATATGCGCCGATAGAAAGCGAAAACTTTTCGAGATGCTCCAAACATGGAGATCATGAACGCCCTTTACGCCTTCGACTTGAAGAAGATCGCGCACCATGGAGCTCATTTCGATATCGCGAGGCGTGCTTTCCAATAAAATGTCGACGGTCTCTCGCAAGATCACCCAAGCGTTCCAGAGGATGAGCAGACCGATCAGGACACTGGCCAAGGGATCGAGCCAATAAAAGCCGGTAAACCAGATTCCGATGCCGGCGAGGACCGCTCCGGCCGTCGAAAATACGTCTCCCAGCAAGTGAATAAAGGCGCTCCTGATGTTTAAATCGTGCTCGGCGCCGTGGCTGACCAACCATGCCGTTACGACATTGACGACGAACGCCGCAGCGCCGACGGCGATCAAGATGTCGGCGGCAACGGGCGGCGGAGACACGAAACGTTCGTAGGCCTCATAAAATATTCCAGCCGAAATCAGGGTCAGCGTCGTGGAATTAATGAGGGCGACAAGAATGCCGACACGATGATAACCAAAGGTTTTGCCGGCATGGGACGGCTGCTCGGCCAAATGAAGCGCATACCATGACAGCACCAATGCAAGAACATCCGTCAGGTTGTGTGCCGCATCGGTCAATAGCGCCAAGCTGTTCGCAATCAGCCCCGCCAGGACTTCAAAGATGACGAACGCGATGGTCAGAGCGGCCGAGAGTCCCAATCGGAATTTTGCACGCCCTCCGATCGTATCGACATGAACATGCGTGTGTCCGCCCGCCACGGCCTGACCTATAACTTAAGCTCGGATGTGCATTGAGGGCAGCGTGTCGCCTTCAGTGCGACTGCCGACAGGCAATAGGGACACTCTTTTGTAGCCGGAGCCGCAGACGGCGCTTCACGCCGCAATTTGTTGATGCTCCGGACCAGCAAGAAAATCGAGAAAGCCACGATCAAAAAACTGATTACCGAATTGAAGAAAACGCCGTAATTGATGGTAACGGCTCCAGCCCGCTTGGCCTCAGCCAGAGACGCGTACGGGCCGGTTGTTGCACCATCCTTGAGTACGACGAAAAGATTCGAAAAATCGACATTCCCTAACAACAAACCAATTGGCGGCATGATGACGTCGTCCACCAACGATTTTACGATGGCACCGAAAGCAGCCCCGATAACGATGCCCACCGCCATATCGACGGCATTGCCACGCATGGCGAATTCTTTGAATTCTTTTAACATCTGGTTATCTTCCTTATGGAACTGGTTACGTCTTGACGCAATCCTAAAATCACCCCGCCGATTGTCGCAAGTCGAATACGCATGTCACAATGCGTTCTACCGTTCCATTCTAACCTGAGTTAGACATCCATTATTTGCTTGCCGCATTTAGACGAGGACACGACAGCTTCGATTCGTCTATCGAGCGGTAAGCGAACACCTCCGGAATCTCCGTATGCAATATCGAAAATTTTTCAATCTGGCCCTAGTAGCCAATCTCGTTTGGCTCTCTCCTTCCAATGCGGACAGCACTATCGAATTCAACGTGGAAGAAGGACAAAAGAGGTCTGTTCAACCGGTTGTCGTCAAAGATGGCCAAATTATGGTCAAAGGCGCCGGCGGCGATCGCAATCTGGACATTTTTTATCAGCGGGCAAATGAACAGCTGGTCTTGATCGACCACAAGAAGCAGCAGTTCACGCCGATAACCGAAGAAAAGATCGATCGGATTGCTCGTCAAACCCAGGATCTTCAACCGGTTCTTCAAGGTTTGGGCGATCAACTCAAGAAACTGTCACCGAAGCAACGAGCTAAATGGGAGGACATGCTGGGAGGGATCTCCATAGATCAGCTCGGTTCCGCCGAAAATCCGGCGAATGACTCGCGCCTCGTAAAGACGGGACGGGCCAAGCAAGTGGCCGGCATCAGCTGCGAACAGCTGGACGTACTGAAGGGAGCGACCAAGCTGGCAGAAGTATGCCTCGCGAATCCATCATCGATGCAGTTATCCACGGATGATTACGCAACGATTCGCTCGCTGCTCGCTTTCACTCAGCGAATAGCCGCAAAAGCACAAGGCTTCGCGAGCCAGTTCGGAATATCGCTACCGCCGATCGAACTCAGCGATTTGGCCGGCGTTCCGGTCGAAATGGTGGACTTTTCCGGCAAGCATCCCACCGTTATGGCTCTGAACCGGATAACCGACTCGATATCCCCCGACGATCGTCCGCAGGTGCCTTCCGGTTATCAGCCGCAAGAGCTTACGCTTTGGCGGTAGCCCATTCGCATTCCGACCGAACGTTTCGGCTTTGACCACCGTGGTGGGAATCCGGGTTTGGAGCATTGACCCCGAACCCGGATACGCCTCAACCGCCGTCTGTGGCTAAGATCAATGCGCTTCGCGCATCTTCCAAACCGACGAACTCCTTGCCCGAGTTCACCGCTTTTTGAAGATGCTCCACAGCTGCCGCACGCTCGCCTTTCTTGAGGTAAATCATACCGAGGTGGTATTGGTAAATCGGCACGTCCGGAGATTTCTCGGCGGCTTTCAACTGTAAAGGCAAAGCCTTTTCGTACGCACCCTTTTGGTAATAGATCCAAGCCAGCGTGTCCCAAAACACCGGCTCCTCGGTCTTATCGAACTCCTTCGCAAGCTCGAAAGCCCGATCGAGCTTGTCTTTCCGAGAATGGTCAAGGCTCAGCAAACTGGCAAGATTGTTCCGGGCGAGCATGTTGCCGGGGTTTAGCTTGAGAATGGTTTCGTACTGTTTGATCGCGTTTTCATAGTCCCCGGAAATTTCATAGACCCGCGCCAAGTTCATGAGGACGGTGGGTTCCCCAGGCAGTGCTTCGAGTGCCCGATGATAGGTTTTGAGCGCCAGGTCCCGTCTGCCCGTTTGTTCGTAATAAGCGCCGAGATTTGCATAAGGGAGCAACCAACGGGGGTTGGACTGAATGGCCATGTTCAGAAACTTGACGGCTTCCATTTCTTGCTTTTCGCCCAGGTAATACAATCCCAGCAATTGGTGGGCACCCGCATGTTTCGGATTGTTGCTGAGAACATTGGTGATTCGTTCCACGCCCTTTTCGGCCTGCCTTTTTTCGACATAACTTCCGAAAATCGCTTTCAGAATCTCATAATCGTTTTTGGATTTTCCAAGCGATTCCTCATATTCGGCCAACGCCAAGTCATATTTTTTCTGGCTCTGATAAAGCTTGCCCAAAAGGAAGCCTCCGGTTGGATTTTCCGGAAACTCCGCTTTGATCCGCTTCAAAACCGTCTCCTGCTCCGCAGTCCTCCCGGCTGCCGCCAAAATTTCCGACTTGAGCACCAGCGCATCCAGACTAGCCGAGTTCCGTTTTTGGAACTCGTCGATCTTTTCCAGCGCTAACGAGTAATTCTTTTGCCCCGCCAAAAAGTCGATCAGATTCTTGTATGCCTCGAATTTATCGGGATTCGCCGCCACGGCTTTCTCGAGACTTTCTTGCGCGAGCACCGGCTTACCGTCGAGCGTATGCGCAGCGGCCAACAGCTTGAGTATTTCCCACGAATCGGGCTGATCTTTGAGCAACGAACGAAAGGCCGCGACCGCCTTTTGGCCATCCTTGCGGAATAAGGCAATGCGCCCCCGTAGCAAGAGCCCTTGGCGGTCCCCCGGATTCGCCTCCAGAACTTCATTGATCCATGTAGCGGCCTTGTCGACTTGTCCTTCGGCCAAAGCGAGCAAGGCCAAACGGTTTTTCGCTTTCAAGGCATCCGGAGCATATTTTTTCAAGGCAATGATCTCTCGATAGAGCCGCTCTGCTCTATCGGTTTCCCTGCGTTGCTCGTGAAGCCTCGCCAAGGCGAAGCGCAGGTCCGGTTTTTCTGGATAAGCCTCGATCGCTTCGGCAAGCTCGGTGACCGCCTCGTCGGATTTGCCGGATTTTGCCAAGAATTCCGCAAGCAAGATGTAACGCTGACTGTCGTCGCGGCTGGCCTGAATGGCTTCGCGATAGACCCGCTCCGCGTCGCTCCAGCGTTTTTGTCGAATGTAGAATTCGGACAATAGTTTCCGGTGCTCCAGGTTGGCGGGATCGCCGGATATCATCTCTTTATAGATATTTTCAGCCTTTTCGAGCTTTTTCATCTGAGCGGCGAGCTTGGCCAGCCCCGATTGCAGCGAGGTATCGCCCGGATTGGCGCTTACTCCCTGCTCTAAGACTCTCTCGGCTTCATCGAGGTTGTTCCGTTGACTGTGAAGCATCGCCAAAACGAAAAACGCCTCGGCGCGGGACGGCTGCTCCGCCGTGATGCGGCTGAGTTCGTCGATAGCAGCGGCTTGATCGCCTTTGAGAGTCGATAAACCCGCTTTCACCATTCTTGCATCGATATCCTCGGGCTTAACACTCAAAACGGCACTCAACAGAGCGTCGGCTTTATCGAGCTGCTTGCCCAGCATATAAAGTTTCGCCAGCCTGACTTTGACGTCCAGGTCGTTCGGATCGAGCTCGCCGGCCTTTTGATAGAGGGCAAAGGAATCTCGCCAATTCTTCTGCGCTTCTTCTATTTGCCCCAAATAGAAGTAGGGCTTGGAGACCTTGGGATCGATCTGCAAGACGTTTTTGAACTCGATCTTGGCCTTATCGAAGTTCCGCTCTTCGAGGTATTTTTTGCCTCGCTCCAGATGCTCCGCCTTGCGCTCTTCGGCGCCGCCGCACCCGGTCAGAACGTTGATTACACTCAGTGAGAGACCTAAGAAAGCTAATGTCCTGATCAGCATGGATATCGTCCCTAATGTATTTGCGGTTGAAATCAGCTCGATTTCTCGATCTCGAGCACGATACAGCGGACTTCCGGAAATTCGCCAGGTTTCCCCTGGGGCGTGCGGGCGCATCGCCGCTCCGAGAGTCCTGATGACAACAGCTTTGTAACGCGAAGGAGACCGCAGCCATCTCCTTGGCTCCATCTCCTTCCGCAATCTGGATTGTTACGGGCGTGAAAAATGTAATAAGCTGTAGTATTCTCCGACTATACCGTTACATACGGTCATGGTCCATGGGATACGGACCGATTCATCCGTCCGGTCTCTCGTAACATCGTGTAGATGCGCATATGAAAAATGGATTTTTGGCTTTTGCGCTTATCCTTCACTTCGCCTTCTCGGTATCCGCTGCTCAGGCTCCCGCCTCCTTATCGGTCGACTCATCGGCGTCCGTGCCTCCCGATTATATCGTCGGCGCCGGGGATGTTCTGGAGATCTCCGTCTGGAAAGAAGACGGGCTAACGAAGCAGACCTTGGTACGTCCCGATGGCGGAATTACCTTCCCTTTAATCGGTGAGTTGGCAGCGGGAGGTCTGACCGTCCGTCAGATCAAATCCGAAATCGCCAAAAGACTCTCCGATTTCTTTGCCGAGCCGGAAGTCAGTGTCGCTGTCATCAATTTGAACCACAAGATTTATGTGGTTGGCAGAGTCAACAAGCCTGGTGAATTCATTACCCCGAATCAGGTTTCGGTCATGCAGGCGTTGTCGATGGCTGGCGGCCTGACGCCTTTTGCCGACGATGACGATATCAAGATCATACGCCGGATAGGCGAAAAGGAGGTGGCGTTACCCTTCGACTACGATGAAGTCGCCAATGGAAACGCGTTGGAGCAAGACATCCTGCTGCAAAGAGGAGACGTTGTAGTGGTTCCGTGATGTCGCACGAGTTATCCCTGTATCGATCGACGAAATTCCTGACGCTGCCGACTCGTTTGATTGGCTCTGACAGCCATGCATAACGCAAAACCGGTCAACGCCATAAGCAATAAAGGACGAGGAAACCCTCCACTCTACATCACGTGGATCATCGGATTACTTATCGCAACGGACGTCAATGCAGTGGAATATACCTTCCAAGCGGATGCCAACGTGGAAGAGGAGTACAACACCAATATCTTTCTCACACCCGGCCCACATACCGATGTCTGGGGCACGAAACTCGGCCTGAACACACAATTCTCAGCCGCTGAAGAAATATGGAAGCTCGACGGAAGTATCCGTCTCGACAATTATTTTTACGATCAAAAGGGCTTGAATACCCTGAATCAATTCGTTTCCTTGACCGGCAGTTATTTCGTCACCGAGCGTAGCCAATTCGCTCTTCGAGGCGATTACATCAGGGATTCGAGCCGAACTTCGTTCATTGAAACCAACGATCTGGTATTCGAGCAAGTCAGGAGAAACAGGCAAACGATTAACCCGTCGTGGACATATTATTTGAGCGAAGACACCCGGCTTGGTCTGAACTATCAATATGACAACACCGAATATCGGAACAAAGACAATACCGCCTTTCCTCATTATCAAATCCATTTCGGCTCGGTCGGTGTGGTTCATGAATACAGCGAATACTTAAAGATGAATGGTTCGTTCTCCTACACGAGCTATTCGGCACCGGAAAGCACGACTTTCATCCCAGGAACCTTGGATTTCCAAATATTCCGTGTTCCCGGAACATATGAAAATCGCACTGAAGAAATCATGATCGATTACGCCACGGCCATCGTCGGATTCTCCTATTCCATCGACGAAACATTCGACGTCAGCCTTGCCGCCGGCGGCCAATACAACAAGACCGAAGCCGGCTCCCGAACGATTTTCAGAACTGCGTTCGGTGATCCGATACTCGATGATGGTGAGCACATCAGCAGCAGCTCTTTGACTTATCTGATAGACGCGCGCGCAACCAAGCGCTTCGAAGTGGACGAACTGAACCTCGACTATGCGCACACGGTCAGCCCGAACATTTACGGGAACTTGATCGAGGCTGATACGGTCACGCTAACTGGAAAGCACAAATTTACGCCGACACTGACCGGATCGGCTCAATTTTCTTACACGGACCGCAAGACAGCCGATCAGCGCAACGTAGAGCTCAATCGCCAACTTTTTCGTGCCAGGAGCGAGCTGATCTGGAATTGGAGCGAAAATTGGTCAGTGATCGCGTCGTATCAGTACAGTCGACAGGAGATCGATGTCATCTCGAATATTCCCGAATCACACGCCGCTTATCTGACCATCCGCTATCGATGGGATAAGCTACAGTACTGACCGATAGCGAGGGAATCATGGAAGAAAAAGGACTTCACGACTACATGGCCGGGTTCAAGCGCAGCAAATCCCAATTTGCGGCAATTCTGACCGGCATCTTGTTTCTGACCCTCTTGCTCGCCGTCCTGCTTCCGCCGACTTACCGCTCCACCGCAACGATTCTGATCGAAGAACAGGAAATACCGCCCGAGTTGGTACGCTCGACCATCACGACCTATGCCACGCAGCGGCTGCAAATGATCAGCCAGCGGGTCATGACGCGCAGCAACCTGAACAAAATTATCGAGAAGTTCGACCTATACGCCGACGCGCGGCACCGGCTAACGGAAGAGGAAATCATCAAGCGAATGCGTGACGATATAGCACTGGACACGATCAGTGCCGACATTATCGACCCTCGTACCGGCAGGCCGTCTACCGCAACGATTGCCTTCACGCTGGCTTACGATAGCCGCAATCCGGATCTCGCCCAGCGCGTTGCCAACGAAATCACTTCGCTTTACCTGGAGGAAAACCTCAAGACTCGCACTCAAAGGACCGCTGAAACCTCGGATTTCCTCAAGGAAGAAACCAGGCAGATGGGGGATTATGTTTCGGTCTTGGAGAAAAAACTGGCCGACTTCAAGGAGCAGAACCTGAACAGCCTGCCCGAACAGAAACAAATCAATATCGAGCTCATGGATAGAACCGAGCGCGAATTAATGCAGATTGACAATGAAATTCTTTCCCTCGAAGATCGGAAATTCTATCTGGATGGCCAATTGGCCCAAATAAAACCCGATGTTCCGGTCATCTCTTCAACCGGAGAGCGCATTCTGAGCCCTCAGGACCGGTTGAAGAGTCTCAAGACGGAGTATTTGGCCATGGTAAGCCGCTATTCTGACAAACACCCCGACGTCGTCAAAGCTCGCTTGGAAATCGCTTCGCTCAAAATGGATGCAGGCGACTCGGACAGCGGGTTGGAAATGGCCAAGCATCTCGCCCAGCTGGACGGTCAGTTAGCGTCGCTCCGGGAAAAATATTCCGAAAATCACCCGGACATCGTCAATTTAAGAAAACAGATTTCCGCATTGGAGGCGGAACTGAGAAAGGCGCAAACGACCCGCGCAGTCCGGGACATTGCAGCCAGCCAGCCCGAAAATCCTGCCTACATTACGCTGCAAGCCCAGCGTGACGGCACTCTTCAGGATTTGCGGGTTCTGAGACAGCGGCGCGAGGAAGTCAAGGCAAAACTCGGCGCATACGAAAGCCGATTGCTGCAAAGCCCCAAAGTGGAACGGCAATACCTGGAGCTGGTCAGGGATTATGAAAATGCCACCGCCCGTTACCGCGAGCTGAGGGCCAAAGCGATGGAAGCCGAAGTGGCCGAGCAGCTCGAGAAAAAAAGCAAGGGTGAGCGGTTTTCCATTATCGAGCCTCCGCTGTTGCCCGAGAAACCGATCAAACCGAACCGGCCTGCGATTGCTTTTCTTGGCGTGATGCTGGCGATCGCGGGAGGATTCGGTTACGTGCTGCTGATTGAAAACATGGACAAGTCCATACGAGGAGCGAAATTGATAACGGGGCTGGCCGGCGGACCGCCGCTTGCCGTCATCCCCTACTTCGAAACCGATGAGGATATCTCACAGCAGCAGAAAATGAGGAGCGTCGGCATGTTGGCGGGCCTCGGTTTTATCCTGCTGATTTTAGCTCTGGTCCATTGGCTCTGGATACCGCTGGACGTCCTGTGGTTCAGGGGTTTACGCAAGATGGATTCGCTTTTAAGCTGAGCTTCTGAGATTCGGTTGCGCTGCAACCATCACCCGAATCGGCCGCTTTCGACACTGACGACGGATCGGCCGGTTCCCGAAACCAACCTAACCAGGGAAGGATATAACTATGGAAAGCATCGGTAGAGCATTCGGACAACAGCAGCACCAGGATTCCGCAGTGGCCAGCCCACAAATCCCCAAGGCGGATCTGGTTTCATTGGAAAACATCCAGTACACGCAAACCAGAACCGTAACGCTCTCGAGGGAGTTGCTGCGCCGCCAACGCGTTATCGCCGGCTATAGCCCCTGTGCCTTCGTGGACGCGTACAAAATCCTCCGTACCCGGGTCCTACATAAAATGCGCGAACAGGGCTGGAACACCCTGGCGATAACCAGCCCCGGGCCGGGCTGCGGAAAAAGTCTCACCGCCATCAACCTCGCGCTCAGCATCGCCCTCGAGGCTCACCAAACCGCACTGCTGGCCGATGCCAACCTCAGAGATCCCACCATTCATCGTTATCTGGGTATCGACCCGGTCGCGGGCTTAAGCGATCACTTGATGGACAACGTTCCCATATCGAAAATCCTGATCAATCCGAAAGGCATAGGCCGTTTTGTCATTCTGCCGGGGAAACGGCCGATATTTAATTCTTCGGAACTCGTTGCCTCGCCGAAAATGGCACAGCTGGTGAAAGAACTGAAGCAGCGCTATTCGTCGCGATTTGTCATATTCGACCTTCCCCACTTAGGAACGGCGGACGCGTTGTCTTTTACGCCTTATGTCGATGCCGTGGTATTAGTCGTTGAGGAAGGGAAAACGACGCAGGACGAACTCTCCCAAGCCATAGCGGCTCTTCAAGACACCGCGCTGGTCGGTCTGGTCTTGAATAAAGCGGAAAACGGCTCGGTGGAATAGTCGCCGAGACCAAAGCTTACGCCGGACTTTATATCCTTTGCCTTGGCTGGCGAGGGAGAGGAGTTTTTTGCCTAATGCTATTCAAGCAGTTTCTTGACGCTTACGGGTGCCAAAGTCGAATAGCTTCACGGGCCAATATCAACTTGACTTTTCCGGTTCCATTCTCCGGATCGTTAAACCGTTTCCGTCTCGGACGAGTTCGAAATGACTATTCGAATCGGCGGATCTGTGCACATTATTTCCGACCAGTGCGCAGCGATCTTTAAACTCGTCGAGCGATTTTCTCGCGAATATCTCGGATTCATAAGGCCCCATTACGCCTTCCCGCGTCAGAAAGAACCATTCGGTTCTCCCGGTTGTACTATTACGTTCCCAGAAGACACGATCAGCTTTATACATGGCTTTATTTTTCTACTGTCTAGCGTTACCAACAGGTCCAACCACGCGGCAACACCTAATTAGTTAGCAACTGATTCCAGCAGATGCTCGAGACATGGGCTGAAAAAATATAACATAAGCTCTTAACGCTCGTCTTATTATAAAAACGTCCGCATAGACGTGTCGCGGCAGTATTCTGCCAACTCCGAAAGGGCTGGATAGGTGTCTTTCAATTCATATTCCCGCAAGTTATTTACTTCGCCGGAAGGTCAATCGTAGCTCTTTTTCCTGGCGGCTGCGAGGAGCAAGAATACGCTCCGAATTTCCCGCTGACGCCGGAAGAAGCTTCTCGCTTATCCTGGTCCAATATAACAATACCTTTTCGGAGGCAGGTGTTATCAAATCGAGACAAAGAGCTTGTCGGCGGCGGAAAATTAACGGCTTACATCCTTGATACTACACTTTAGCCGTCACGCTCCGCCAAACCTGAGCTAGGGAGTTTTAATCCGCATGAATCGGCTGGTCCGAATTGCTAGAAACCCGTGGATACTAACCGTCACGGCAGCGCTCATGCTTTATGCGCTTGCCGGGTTTTCACTCGTCCCCTATCTCGTGCAGCGTTATGTTCCCAAAATCGCCGCCGAGCAGCTTAAGCGCGATGCTTCCGTCGGCAAAGTCGCCTTCAATCCGTTCACATTCACTTTCGAAGCCCAGGATTTCAACCTGAATGACTCGAATGGCCAATCCGTCTTTCGATTTGCCCGATTGTTCGTCAACTTCGAATTGGAAAGCATATTTCGGCGTGCGTGGACGCTTGCCGATTTCCGCCTTGAAGCCCCTTCACTGAGGGCGATAGTCGAACAAGACGGAAAACTCAATCTGGCCAAAATCGCCGAAGCCGCGCCAAAGTCCGAAGAACCCGAAAAGCCCGACGAGCCCCTGCCCCGCCTTCTGGTCAAGCATCTCGCATTGACGAGCGGTTCGGTGGAATACGCCGATTACTCGAAGGACGCCGACATAACGGAAACGGTGAGTCCGATCGATTTGGAGCTCAATACGCTCACGACCCTGCCGGAGAAAACCGGCACTTATGAACTCGCTTTCAAGCTTCCGGACGGCGGAACTCTCGAATGGCGGGGAAATCTTTCGCTGGAACCGATTCTTTCCGACGGCGACGTACGGCTCGACGCTTTCAACTTGGCGCTCCCCTGGAAATTCCTCCGGGACCGCCTCAATCTGGCCGAACCGTCCGGCCGGGCTGCGTTGTCGGCGCATTATCGGTATAGCCAGAGCCCCGAAAAGACCGATCTGTCGGTGACCAATCTGGGGCTGACGCTGTCAGGGCTCCGCTTCGCCATGCCCGATACGGCCGATCCGATCCTCGCTTTGGAGAAGATCGAAGCCGGTAATGCCAGTTTCGACCTGGCCAGCCGATCGCTTAACGTACCCTCCTTCATCATCCAGAACGGCCAGGTCAACGCATCGGTCGACGCAACCGGGTCGTTGAACTGGCAGAATCTGGTGAAAGAGGACGCGAACGGTACCGCTTCGAATCCGGCCGATCCGCCGCCCGACGCCGAGCCCGCCCCCCCCTGGAAGCTGGCGGTCGAAAATTTCAAGATCGCCGATGTCGGTCTCGCTTATGCCGATGCCAGCCGCCGGTCGCCTTATGTCGTTTCGGTCGACCGGTTCGGTCTCGATCTCAAGGCCACGGCCGAAGTCGGCGCGGGTACGCCCAAAGCAAATCTCGACGGGCTGACGGCCGTTCTGAACGGAATCGCCCTTACCGAACCTGATTCTTCCGATCCCTTGGCCGCTTGGGATCAGTTCGAACTGGCGGAAGGGCAAGTGGGCCTCGAAAAGCGCGAGGCAACCATTGGACGGGCCGCACTTAGAGGCGGCAAGGCTCAAGTCGTCCGCGACAAGACCGGTACCATTCATTTGGCCGAACTCTTCGCGCCTAAGTCGGGCGATACCGGCGCGGAAACGCCTGCTGCCGAAGCCCCTGCCGAATCCAAGGGACAGCCGTGGCACTTCGCGCTCAACACATTCACACTGGAGGGATTCGATCTCGGCGTCGTCGACCATAGCTTCTCTTCCGAAGTCGCCTACGATTTCGAGGACATCAATATCGGCCTCAAGAGCATCACCAACGATGGCGAGACACCGGTCGAGTTCGATACCAACCTCAAGGTCAAACAAGGTGGCGCGCTGAAGGCGACCGGCACCGCATCTCCCACGGGCGATCGGGCGGAAGCCAAGATTCAGGTCGACCGGGTAAACCTGAAGGCGCTGCACCCCGTGGTCGCCAAATTCGCTAAGCTCAAGCTCGAAAGCGGCGACTTGTCCACCGCCGTGGACGTGGATTTCACCCGGACTCCGAAAGGCCCGTCGGTCAAGAGCAAAGGCGTCCTCAGCGTCTTCGACCTTCTGTTGATCGAGACCGAAAGCCGAAAGCCTTTTCTGTCATGGAAGAAGCTTTCGGCAAACGAGATCGATTTTTCGCTCGAACCGAACCGTCTTTCGATCCAGGAAGTGCGAGTCGATCAGCCGGGATCGAAGATCACGATATTCGAGGACCGCTCGACGAATCTTGCCGCCATATTCAAGGAACAAAGTCCGAAGACTCCTGCGAAGAAAGCGCCCTCGCCCAAGACAACATCGAAGCAAGATTCGAAAAAACCGTTTCCGGTCACGGTGGAGCGCGTCCGCGTCAACGACGGTGTCGTCGACTTCAGCGATCTGAGCCTGGTCATTCCCTTTTCCACGCTCGTCCACGACTTCGACGGGACGATCACCGATATTTCGACGGCGGCTTCCGGCCGGACGCATCTGGCATTCACCGGGCGCGTCGATCAATTTGGATCGGTCAAGGTCGACGGTGCGCTGAATCCCATGCAGCAAAAAAAGTTCAGCGATATTACGGTGGTCTTCCGTAACGTCTCGATGACCTCTCTCTCGCCTTACAGCGCGACATTCGCCGGACGCAAAATACAATCCGGCAAGCTCGACCTCGATCTCGAGTACAAGATCGAAGACAGCATGCTGAAAAGCGAGAACAAGATCGTTTTGGACAATTTCACCTTGGGTGAACGCATCGAAAGCCCCAATGCCGTTTCCTTGCCGCTGGATCTCGCGGTAGCGGTACTTACCGACAGCCAAGGCCAAATCAACGTCTCGGTCCCCGTGGAAGGCGATGTGGACAGTCCCAAATTCCGCTACGGGAAAGTGGTTTGGGAGGCCTTCGTCACCGTACTGCAAAAAGCCGCAACCGCACCCTTTCGGATGATCGGTTCGGTGTTCGCGGGCGGCGAGGAACACCCCGACACGGTGCTGTTCGAGCCCGGCAGCGATGCCTTGCCGCCTCCGGAGCGGGAAAGGCTCAAAAAGGTCGCCGAAGCAATGGAAAAACGCCCCATGCTCAAGTTGACCATACACGGCCGGTTCGACCCCAAACGGGACGGCGAGGCGCTAAGATCGCTACACGTGCGGCAGGCCGTCGCGGAGAAACTGGATCTGGGTCTTAAACCTGGAGAAGATCCGGGACCTCTGGCGTTCACCAATGCCAAGACCCAGCGCGCTCTGGAAGACCTCACGATCGAGCGAGGAGGCCCCAAGGCGCTGGAAGAGCTTCAGGCCGCTTACGAAAAGAAGACCGGAAGGAAACCTCAGCGAGTCGGCAGAATATTGGCTCTTTTAGGCCGGGGTAGCGAGGACCAGGATTTCTATGAACGCCTGTTCGAGAATTTGGTGAATACCGCCGCCCCAATATCGACGTCCGAGCTCGAAGCTCTGGGAGATCGCCGGGCGAAAGCGATCCAGCAAGAGCTGATCGGCCTCCCCGGAGTCGATCGCACTCGTATCGGCATCGGAAAAGCCGAATCCACGTCGGACAACATCGACGGAAAAGTTCCGGCGCGGCTCGAACTGGGCGCGGTGGGCGGCTAAACGAAAATCGGGTGGAGGCGAGACAAATGAAGATGGCCGACGCCGCGCCTCAGAGACTGTTATGAATCGTCGTAGACGCGATAGCCGCATGGCCCGTGGCGACGCTGATCTGGTTGAGGGCGCTGACCACGTCGCCTGCCGCATATAAGCCCGGCACCGAAGTGCGGAGATGATCGTCGACGATGAGATGGCCTTCCGGGTCGCACTCCGCGCCGACCTGAACGGCCAGATCCGACCGAATCGCCGCGCCCAATGCGGAATACAAGGTATCGAAATTATAGGTCCGGCCACTCTCCATTCGTATCGCTCCGATTTTCCCCTGCTCGAAGCACACCTCCTCGATAGGTTCTTCGATTACCCGGATTCGAGCATTTCGCAGAACTTCCCGATCTTCGTCGGTGAGCGCCATATCCTTTCCAAGCGTCAGCAGGGTCAGATCACCGGTGTAGCACTTCAGAAACAGCGCCTCCTTGAGCCCCCCTTTTCCGAACCCGATCACCGCAACTTTTTTGTCGATAACCTCGTAGCCGTCGCAGATCGGACAATGCCTTATGTATCCGCTGCGAATCGCGTCCTTCAGATTCGGCAGAACCGGCTCGATATCGACCACGCCGGTCGCGAGCAATACCGTCCGCGTCGTGAACCGGTCGTCGCCACAGCTTGCCGCAAACCCGCCTTCGATCTTTTCGATCCGAGTGATCAGACCGGAATCGATGCTCGCGCCGTATCGTACGGCTTGGGCACGAAACCGCATCAGCAGGTCGTTCCCTGAAATTCCGTCCGGGAAGCCCGGATAATTGTGCGAGATCGGAATCAGCGATGCCCGGCTGAAACCGGCATCAACGGTCTTGATCCTGCGGCGGAAGCGCGCGAGATAAATCGACGCCGTGAGGCCCGCGGGCCCCGCTCCTACGATCAGACAATCGAGTGCCGCATCGTCCATATCCGCCTCACGTGTGGTATATCCGCCGGTAGTCCGCGCCTCCGAGAGTGAGACTACCAACCGAACTCGGCCGTTCCTTGAGGGCGATTAGAGCGTTTTCATCTCGCTCGTACGGCAAAACAGGCCTGGC